>JBCCEF010000025.1 GCA_039030395.1 Acidobacteriota bacterium | reverse complement strand
TCGACCGACCTGAACGGGAGGGAGCTGGTCCAGTTCCCTAGCTGGACTTGCCGTGCCGCCAGCGCGCCCCGCGGGCGTGCTGGCGCACACCAAAGCGCTTCTGCTTCGCCATCGACCGACCTGAACGGGAGGGAGCTGGTCCAGTTCCCTAGCTGGACTTGCCGTGCCGCCAGCGCGCCCCGCGGGCGTGCTGGCGCACACCAAAGCGCTTCTGCTTCGCCATCGACTGACCTGAAAGGGAGGGAGATGGTGGAGCAGAAGGGACTTGAACCCTCGACCCCCACGTTGCGAACGTGGTGCTCTCCCAGCTGAGCTACTGCCCCACGGGAGCCGCATTGTATCCGTGGGGCGGCGGATGGGCAAGAATGAGCGGACCGAGTCGGACCTCCGCGCCGACGGTCCCTGGAGTATCATTGACGCGGTGCGGCTTGGAGCCGTTCGGAATCGGTGAAGATTGAGCGGCCGTGGGCTCGAAGGCCCCGCCGAGAAGGGATGGATTCGATGGAGAAGACGGAGAAGGCATCGCCCGTGGACAAGGCGCGGGAGCGCTTCCAGGACGCCGCCGAGACGGTACAGGAGACCTACCGCAAGGTATCGGACGATGTGCGCCGTGGGGCCGACCGTGCCGCGTCGGAGTTGAAGGACGGCGCCCAGCGTTCGACGGAAGCCGCGGCCCGTGGGTTGCGCGACGGCTTCGAGCAGGTGCGCGGCCAGGCGCGGTCGCTGACCGACGACCTGAACGATTTCGTGCAGGACAACCCCGGCCGGGCGGTGGTGGTGGCGGCCGCCGCGGGCTTTTTGATCGGCCTGCTGTTTCGGGGCCGCGGCGAGTGAGCGACAACGGTTCGATGGGCGATGATCGCGCGATGGCGGACCAGTGGGTGGACGAGGTGGTGCCGGAGTCGGTGGATTGGGAACGTCTGGTGCGGCGCTATCCGTTGCCGTCCCTCGCCCTGGTGGCAGTGGGAGGCTTTCTCGTCGGACGCCATCGCGGTTCGGAACTGCTGTCGGCGATCACCGCCTTCGCCACCCGCCAGGCCGGCGACAGCGTGTCTCGCATTCTGGGCACGGACGACTGATCCGCCCGTCTCTCTAGAAGAAGCGTCTCTCCCGCGTGCCGCGGCTCCTGCATATCTCCGATATCCACTTCGGGCCGAAACACCGGCCGGAAGCGGCGGAGGGAGTCCTCCGGCTGGTGGAAGATGTGCAGCCGGACGCCTTGGTGGTGTCCGGCGATCTCACCCAACGAGCCAAGCCGCGACAGTTCCAGGAAGCCCGGGCGTTCATCGATCGCGTGACGGTGCCGGTGCTGACGGTCCCCGGCAACCACGACGTGCCGCTCTATCGGGGTTTTTTCGCGGAGCGGGTGTTTTTCCCCTATCGCGCCTACCAGCGGCACTTCTCGGAAGAGCTGGAACCGGTGCTGGAATTGCCGGGGCTGACGCTGATTGGCGTCAATACCGCCTTCAACTGGACGACCAAGCACGGTCGTATCACCGGTCGCCAGCTCGACCGCCTCGAAGGGCAGCTCCGCGACTTGCCGGAGGTGGGGTTTCGGGTGGTGGTGATCCATCACGAGATGATTCCCGCACCGCGTTTCGGCCTGCAGACGGTGATGGCCCATGCCTGGGAGCTGGCCGACGTGCTGTCGTCCCGCGGGGTGGATATGGTGTTGGCCGGCCACCTGCACCAGGCCTTCGTCAGCACCACCGAGGACTACTACGCCTTCGGGCGGCGGCCGGTGATCGTGGCCCATTCGGGAACCACCACTTCCACCCGCGGCCGGGGCGGGGAGCGGGGGGTGAGTAGCTGCAATCTCATCCAGCTCGACGCCGGCGCCACCGAGATCCGGCAGCTTCGCTGGACCGGGGGGACAGCCGGTTTCGAGGAGCATTCGGTGCACCGCTATCGGCGGTAACGCCGCCGCCCCTCGCCGGTCTGTTCTGAGTCGTCGGCGCGATAAGATCGACGGGTCTGAATCGCGCTCCAATTCGCGAGATCTTCCGCTTTGAGTACCTTTTCCCCAGGCTCTACCCTCGGCCGCTATCGCATTGTCCGGTTGCTCGGTACCGGTTCCATGGGCGAGGTGTACCTGGCCGAGGATCCGCAGATCGGCCGGCAGCTCGCCGTCAAGACGCTGCGTTTTCTCGGGGTTCGGCCAGAGGAGATGGAGGAGCGCCAGCGCCGCTTCATGCAGGAGGCGCGCACCGCCGGTAGCCTCAACCATCCCCGGCTGGTCACCCTGTTCGACGCCGGTGAGGACGACGGTTTCTTCTTCCTGGCCTTCGAATATGTGCCCGGGTCGGATTTGTCGGTACGTCTGCGGGAGCCACCGCCGCTCACCCTCGGGGCGGCACTGGAGATCGCCCAGCAGACCTGCGAAGGTCTCGATCACGCCCACCGCAAGGGGGTGATCCACCGCGATATCAAGCCATCCAACATCATGCTCGATGGTGACGGCGAGGTGAAGATCAGCGACTTCGGCATCGCCAAGATTCTCGGCCAGGCGACCGAGCTGACGGTGACCGGTTCGGTCCTGGGCAGTCCTCACTACCTGTCGCCGGAGCAGATCCGGGGCGATGAGCTGGACGGCCGTTGCGATCTCTTCTCCCTCGGGGTGGTGCTCTACGAGATGTTGAGCAACGAGCGGCCGTTCTCCGGCGAAACCATCAGTACCCTGGTGTACCAGATCCTGCAGACCGAGCCGAAGCCCCTGGAGGCACTGCGTCCGGACCTGCCGGAGTCGCTCCGTGAGGTCACCCGGCGGTTGATGGCGAAGGAGCGCGACGAGCGGTTTTCGAACGCCCGCGACGCCGCCGAGGCACTCGACCGGGTGCGTCAGGAACTGGTAGCGGTGGGCCTGTCCCAGACCGCCCTCGGCGAGACTCTGGCCGGTGCAACCCACCGCTTGGAAACGGCACCGGTACCGCTGGCTCCCACGGTTCCCTCATCGGCTCCACCTCCTCCTCCCCCTTCAGCGCCTTTGCCGCCTCCGGCACCTTCGACGGCACCGCCCTCGACGACGGTGCCGCCCCGCAAGAGTTCGAAGGGTCTACTGATCGCGCTGGCGGGTCTCGGTCTGGTGGCGCTGCTGGCGCTGGTCGGCGTCGCTTGGTTCCTGCGCGGTCCCGGAGCTCATCTGCTACCGCAGGAGCGGCGGGCCGAAGCGAAGGGGAGAGAAACTGGGGGCGCTACGACTCCCAATCCCTCTGAACCCAATCTGGAGGCCTCCGCCGTCTCGGTGGAGCCAGAGCAGGAGTCCACAGAGCCTGACGTTTTAGGGGAGGAGTTCGCCGCGGAGGATTCGCGGACGGATCCGCTCGGCGAGGAGGCTCGCCTGCCTCCCGCGGGCAACGTGGCCGACGCTCCGGTGGAGGAGCCGCGTCGGCCCGCCGCCACCCCGCCGGACAGCGAGCGGCGTCCCGCGACCACACCGCCAGCGGCCGCCGGCCCGCGCCCGCCACGGGAGCCGCCGGCGCGAGACCCTGCGCCGTCGGTCACTCGACAACCTCCGCCGCCGTCCGCGAACGAACAAAATGCGGGGATTCCGGTCGCTCGATCGGCTCCTGCGGCCCACGGCGAGATCGAATCTGGCCTCGCCTTGACCTTCCGGGTGTTCCCGCCGGACGCCTTCGTGCTGCTCGACGGCGGGGTGATCGGCCGCGCCGCCGACTACGCCACGCCGGGGCAGGCCTTCGTGCTTCCCGGACCGGGCACCTACGACCTCACCATCCGACGCCCCGGCGCCCGCGACCATCGCCTGCGGGTGCGGGCGAAGGCCGACGGCCCGGCGGTGCGCAACGTCCAGGCCCGGCTGGAGCTGATCCCGGCGGAAGAACTCGATGACTCGGACTTGGACGTTTACCGAGTGCAGGACGCCGTCGCCTTCGAGGTGACCCCTGCCACCGCTCGAGTGCTGGTCGACGGCGAATTTCAGGGCCCGGCGCGCAAGTTTTCCGGCGGCCTGCGCCGCAACCGCTGGCTTCCTTTGGAACGCGGCCGACACCGCATCTCGCTGATTGCCCCGAATCACATGCGCCGTGACTTTCTGGTGGAGGCCACCGCCGGGGCAGTGGAGAAGCGGGTGCGGATCACCGTTGAGCTGACCCCCATATCCCTCGCCGACGTTGAGGACTGATCTCCCATGACCCAGCCTTCGATGCCCTCCGGCATCGCTTCTGAACTGTTGCCGGTGCCGGTGCGCGTGGCGACTCTCGACAACGGGTTGACCGTCGGCCTGGTGACCAACCGCCAGGCGCCGATCGTCACCACTGCCCTGTGGTACCGCGCCGGTTCGCGCGACGAGGCGGCCGGCCAGGGCGGTGCGGCGCACTTTCTCGAACACATGATGTTCAAGGGTTCCGGGAAGTACGGCGCCGGAGAGATCGATCGCCGCACCCAGGAACTGGGCGGCTCCAACAACGCCTTTACCAGCCACGACGGCACGGCCTACTACTTCAACTTTGCGCGCGATCGCTGGCAGGAGGCTCTGGCGATCGAGGCGGACCGCATGGCGGGCTTGGCTCTCGCCGAGGACGAGGTGGCGAGCGAGCGGCAAGTGATTTTGGAAGAGATCGCGATGTACGAGGACGATCCCTGGGACGCCCTCGGCCGGCAGGTCGAGTGGGCGATGTTCCCGCGTCACCCTTACGGGCTGCCGGTACTGGGTAGTCGGGAGGAGCTGTTGGCGATGGGCCGCGAGGAGCTAGCGGCCTTTCACCGCGCCTACTACCGGCCGGACAACGCCGTCCTGGTGCTGGCCGGAGATCTGCCGGAGGACGCGCTGGAGGCGGTGGAGGAATCCTTCGGCCACCTGGCCGCCGGAGCAAAGAAGCGCCGGGCAACGGATCCCGCCATCGCCCTCGAGCGACGCTACGAGGTGGAGCGGCGCCATGGGGAGGTGGAGCGTTTACTGGTGGCCTTCCGGTCGCCCGCCGCCGGCCATCCCGATCACCCGCCGCTGCGCCTGCTGGCGACGGTGCTCGCCAGCGGCCGCGCCAGTCGCCTGCAGCGGGCGCTGGTGGACGAAGGGCAGCTTTGTTCGGCGGTGCAGGTGGATCTTGGGGAAACCCTCGATCCAGGGCATTTTCAGATCTCCGCCGAGGTCGTGCCGGGTCGGTCCATCGAGCAGGTGGAGGCGGTGCTCTTCGAACAGCTCGACGCGGTGATTTCCGCCACCGGAGTGAGCGACGAGGAACTGGAGCGGGCGCGCCGGATGGTGCGGTCGGACTGGGTGTTTTCGCACGAGCGGGTGCACCAGCAGGCGCTGGCCGCGGGCTTCGAACTGGCGCTCTTCGAGCGGGGTTTCCTCGAACGGCAGGTGGCCGCTCTGCTGGCGGCCGACGCGACTCGCCTGCGGCAGGTCGCCGGCCGCTACCTCGATCCCTCCGGCGGCTGTGTGGTCGGCCGCTCGCGGGCCGCGGAGGCCGCATGACCGAGGTGATCGAACCGCCCTTGCCGACCACCGCGCCCTCGCCGGTGATCGCTGTTCGCCGGGTCGACGGTCCACCGGTGGTGGCCGTGCGGGTGTGGATTTCCGGCGGCGCCCGGCGGGAGACGGCCATCGGTCAAGCCCTGATCGCCGGCCGCCTGCTCGCCGAAGGCACGGCGCGGAGCGATTTTCGGCAGATCGCCGAGCAGGTGGAGTCGCGCGGCTTTTCCCTCTCGAGCTTCGGTTCCTATGAGATCCACGGGCTCGCCCTCGATGGCCTGGCGGCGGACTGGGAATGGGCCTTGGAGCAAGCCGCCGACGTGCTGCTCGAGGCCGCCTTCCCGGCCGACCGCGGCGAGTGGTTGGCCCGCCAGGCAGCGGCGGAACTCGACAGCTTGGGCGACCAGCCGCAGGTGCGCACCGCCTGGGGATTCGCCGAGCAGCTCTACACCCCGAATCGCCGCCGCCTTCCGGTGCAGGGTGGAGTCGAGGAGCTGGCGGCCTTGACGGTCGGCGACTGCCGGTCCTTTCACCGGGCGGCCCTGGCCGAGGGGCCGCTGATCGTCACCGTCACCGGGGCGATCGACGAGGGGCAGGTGCACCGCCGGCTGGAAACGCTCTTTTCCTCCGCCGTCCTCAGCGAGGTGATCGGCCCGTCCGGGGCCGAGGGCGATGTTCTGGAAGATTCCGCCGCGCCGGTGGGCTTGCCGGAACGCCGCCGGCAGGTGTACTTCGAGTCCGGTTCCGGCGACCAGGCCCACTTGCTGTTGGGCCACCTGACCGTGGCGCGGGATCACCCGGACTTCGATGCCCTCGATCTCCTGTCGGTGATCCTCGGCTCCGGCGCCGGTCTGACCGGTCGCATCCCGGATCGAATTCGCGAGCAGGAAGGCCTGGCCTACACGACGAGCGCCCACATGGCGTCCGGAGCTGGCCTCGATCCCGGCCGCTTGGTGGCCTATGTGGGAACCTCCACCGCCACCGTCGCTCAAGCGGAGCGCGGAGTGCGGGAAGAGCTGGCCCGGGTGATCGACGATGGCATCCGCGACGACGAGCTGGAGAGCGCCCGTTCCTACCTCCTCGGCCGTCTGCCCTTCGGTCGCGAAACGGCTCGCCAGTGGGCCGATCTCCTAGCCATGGCGCGCCATTGGGGATTGCCCTTCGACCGACCCGGCTGGCGCGAAGAAAACCTTCGCCGGATAGACCGGCCGGCGGTGGAGGAGGCCGCCCGGCGGCACCTGCGGTCGGATGATCTGCGGGTCACGGTGGGCCTGCCGGCGACCTAGTCTTTCGGTGGTGAGCGTTTGTGCGGCTTCACCGGAACAGTCTTCGGGCCGGGCTTCGGCGACTTCTGGGCCGGTTTCGAAGGGGTCGAGCGTTTGTGTGGTTTGACCGGGGCGGTCTTCCTGCCTGCCATTGGCACTCCTGTTCGTCTGCCTGCTACCCGGCGCTCTTCCGTCGCCAGGTTTCTACTCATAGAAGCGTGTCCGTTTCGTTCCTAGGTTCAGACAGGTCGAGCTTCAATTCCTCCTTGGTATGCTGCGCCGCGATGAGTGCGCCCGCCCCTCTCCTGCAGCGCAAGCTCGGCACCTTTGACCTGACCCTGCTCCACGATGGCGAGTTTCGCCTCGACGGCGGCGCCATGTTCGGCACCGTGCCGAAGGTGCTGTGGGAGCGCAAGAAGCCGGCGGACGAGGCCAACCGCATCACCATGGTCACCCACTGCCCGCTGCTCCGCCGGGGTGACGATCTGGTGCTGATCGACACCGGCATCGGCGACAAGAACGACGCCAAATTCCGCTCCATCTTCGGAATGGCCGACGACGCCGAGCGCCTGCCGGCGGCTCTGCGCCGGGCAGGCTACGAGCCTGAGGACGTCACCCACGTGGTGTTGTCCCACCTGCATTTCGATCACTGCGGCTGGAACACCCGGGCCGCCGGAGATCGGTACGTGCCGACCTTCCCGAAGGCCCGCTACTGGATCGAACGCGGCGAGATCGAACACGCCCGCCATCCCAATCCGCGGGATCGCGCCAGCTACGATCCGCGCAACTGGGAGCCGCTCTTCGAGGCCGGATTGGTCGAACTATTCGACGGTCGTGGCGAGCCGGTGCCGGGCATCGAGGCGCTCCGCGCGCCGGGCCACAACGACAGCATGTGCGTGGTGCGGATCGACGGCCGAGAGGCCGCCGGAACCGGCGCCGGGCAGGCCCTGTTTCTGACCGATCTGGTGCCGACGGCGGCACACGTTCCGTACCCGTGGGTGATGGGATACGATCTGTATCCCGTGACCACGATCGAGAACAAGCGGAAGTGGTTGCCACGGGCGGCGGACGAGGGCTGGCTGGTGATCTTCGAGCACGATCCGGAGGTGCCCCTGGCGCGCCTGGTGGCCGACGGAAAGAACCGTTACCGAGCAGAGCCCGTGGTTTCGCAAGGCTAGCGGTTCGGGCCGAGCTCGCGGCGCGGTGACCTCTGACGAATTCCACTGACGAATACGCTTTTTCGGCGCATACGACGAGATATTGAGCTGACGGCCGCGTGAGGCCGTGCGATGGGAGAATCAATGGCCGAACACGAATACGATCTGATCATCATCGGCAGCGGGCCCGGCGGCTATGTGGCCGCCATCCGGGCCGGTCAACTGGGCTTGAAGGTGGCGGTGGTGGAGAAGGACCCGAAGTTCGGGGGTACCTGCCTGCATCGCGGCTGCATTCCCACCAAGGCGCTCCTCCACACGGCGTCGGTGCTCGACGAAATCCGCCACGCCGGCGGCCTGGGTATCCAAGTGGGCGATCCGCAACTCGATCTCGACAAGGCGCACCAGCGCAAGCAGAAGGTGGTGGACAAGAATGCCGGCGGCGTGCAGTTCCTGTTCAAAAAGAACAACGTTAAGGGCATCCACGGCTTCGGCCGTATCGTCGGCAAGAACGAGGTCGAGGTGGACGACGGCAAGGGCAAGTCGGTATACACCACGGCGAACATCCTGATCGCCACCGGCTCCGTGCCGCGGGATCTGCCCTTCGCGCCGGTCGACGGCGAGAAGGTGATCAACTCCGACCACATGCTCAAGGTGCCGAAGGTGCCGAAGACCCTGGCGGTCTTGGGCGCCGGCGCCGTCGGTACCGAGTTTGCCTCCATCTTCACCTCCTTCGGCAGCGAGGTGACGCTGCTGGAGATGCTGCCGCGGCTGCTGCCGTTGGAGGATGAAGAGGTCTCCTCCGAACTCGCAAAGGCCTTCCGCAAGCGCGGCATCAAGTCGCTGACCGGTACCAAGTTGAAGGCCGTGGAAACCACCGAGACGGGCGTCAAGTTGGATCTCGAAGGCGCCGATCCGCTGGAGGCGGAGATGCTGCTGGTGGCCGTCGGCCGCGGTCCGGTGACCGACAACATCGGCCTCGACGCAGTCGGTCTGACCACCGAAAAAGGCTACCTCCAGACCAACGAGATGATGCAGACGGCGGTGGACAACATCTACGCCATCGGCGACGTGGTGGTGGCCGGTCCCTGGCTGGCCCACAAGGCCTCCGCCGAGGGCATTCTGGCGGTCGAGCACATGGCCGGCCACGCCACCCGGCCCCTCGACTACGGCAAGGTGCCGTCGGTGGTCTACACCGACCCGGAGGTCGGCAGCGTCGGCCTGACGGAAGCGGCCGCGAAGGAGGCAGGCTACGAGGTGGCGATCGGCAAATTCCCCTTCAGCGCCTCCGGCAAGGCGGCCATCGAGGGCAAGACCGTCGGTTTCGTCAAGGTGGTGCGGGACAAGAAATACGACGAACTGCTCGGCGTCCACATCATCGGTCCCCACGCCACGGACCTGATTGCCGAAGCCTGCGTCGCCCTGTCCGTTGAAACGACCACCGAGGAGCTGTTCCGCACCGTTCACGCCCACCCGACCCTGGCCGAGTCGGTGATGGAAGCGGCGCACGCTTCGCACGGTGCGGCGATCCACTTCTAGAAGGGTGAGCCTGATCCGATGAGCAAGAACTTCGGGCCGCTCCATCCAAAGGCGCAAGAGGAGTCGGCGGATCGCCTGGCCGCCACTTCCCTTGGGCCTGAGGATCAGAAGCGCCTCTATCACTTCATGACCCTCACCCGGCGGGTCGAGGCGCGGTTGTCGAACCTCTACCGCCAGGGCAAGGTGGTGGGCGGGCTGTATTCCGGCCACGGCCAGGAGGCGACCTCCGTCGGCAGCGCCTACGCCCTGGGCCCGGACGACTTCATGGGGCCGATCATCCGCAATCTGGGGAGCATGCTGGTGCGCGGCGTGCAGCCGCGCGAGGTGATGACCCAGTACATGGCCCGCGGCACAAGCCCCACCGGCGGTAAGGACGGCAACACCCACTTCGGCGACCTCGAACGGGGCCTGGTGGCGCCCATTTCGATGCTCGGCGCCTTGATTCCGGTGATGGCCGGGGTGGCGCTGGCGGGTCGCATGGAGGGCAAGGACTGGGTGGCCCTCACCTACATCGGCGATGGCGGTACGTCGACCGGGGACTTCCATGAGGGGATGAACTTTGCGGCGGTGGAGAACCTACCGCTGGTGGTCATCGCCGAGAACAACGGCTACGCCTACTCGACCCCGACGCGCAAGCAGATGCGCTGCCGGGACATCGTGTCCAAAGCGGTGGGCTACGGCATCGCCGGCGAGATCGTCGACGGCAACGACGTGCTGGCGGTCTACGAGGCGACCCGACGCGCCGTCGAGCGCGGCCGCCAAGGCGGCGGACCGACCTTGATCGAGTCCAAGACCTTCCGCATGAAGGGCCACGCCGAGCACGACGACGCCGGCTACGTGCCTGAGGAGCTGTTCGAAGAGTGGGCTGCCAAGGATCCCATCGCGCGCTTCGAAAAGCACCTGCTGAGCACCGAGCTGGCGAGCCAAGAAGAGCTCGACGGTATCGCCGCCGAGATCGAAAAATCCCTCGACGCGGAGGTCGACTTCGCCCTGGAGTCCCCCTTCCCGCCGGCGGAACGGGCCCTCGAAGGGGTGTTCGCATGAGCGCCGCGGCCGGCGGCGAGGGTGCCGTCACCTACCTGGCGGCGATCCGCCGCGCCATGTGGGACGCCATGGAGAGCGACGAGCGGGTGTTCATGATCGGCGAGGACATCGGCACCTACGGCGGCGCCTTCCGGGTGACTCAGGGATTTCTCGAGCGCTTCGGCGAGGAGCGGGTGATCGACACACCGATCAGCGAATCGGCCATCGTCGGTGCCGCCATCGGTGCCGCCATGATGGGTCGCCGACCGGTGGTCGAGATGCAGTTCATCGACTTCATCGCTTGCGCCTTCAACCAGATCGTCAATTTCGCGGCGCCCAATCACTACCGTTGGGGACCGGCGGTGCCGATGGTGGTGCGGGGGCCGTGCGGCGGCAATGTTCACGGCTCGGCCTTCCACAGCCAGAACCCGGAGGGTTTCTTCCACCGCGCGCCGGGTCTCAAGATCGTGGCGCCGGCCACCGTCGCAGACGCCTACGGCCTGATGCGGTCGGCGATCGACGATCTCAATCCGGTGCTCTTCTTCGAGCACAAGTACCTGTACCGGAGGGTGAAGGCGGAACTGCCCGAGAATCCCGCTCCGGTGGACATTGGCAAGGCGCGTATCGCCCGAGAGGGTAAGGATCTTTCGGTCATCACCTACGGTGCTATGCTGCACGTCGCGCTGGAGGCGGCGGAGATCCTGAGCGGTGACGGAATCGAACTGGAAGTGCTCGATTTGCGGACGTTGAAGCCCCTCGATGACGAGGCGATCCTCGCCACGGTGCGCAAGACGAATCGTGTGCTGGTACTCAATGAAGAGCCTCGGACGGGCTCGCTGGCCGGGGAGGTGGCGGCGCGCATTGCCGAGTCCGCCTTCGAGTGGCTGGATGGTCCTGTGCAGCGGCTGACCTGCTTGGATACGCCGGTACCCTACAGCCCGCCGATGGAAGCCTTTTATCTACCGAACGTCGAGAAGCTGGTGGCTCAGGTGCGCCAGCTCTCAAGCTACTGAGAAGACCCACGTTCCCCCCTGAGGGTGGAAACGAGCAGTCAGAGGGAGAAGTTTATGGCTACCGAAGTCGTGATGCCCCAGATGGGCGAGTCGATCGCCGAGGGCACGATCACCAAGTGGTTGGTGCAGCCCGGAGACAAGGTCGAACGCGACCAGCCCCTTTTCGAGATCTCCACCGACAAGGTCGATGCAGAGATCCCCAGCCCGATCGCCGGCACCCTAATCGAGATCAAGGCCCAGGAGGGCGAGACGGTTCCCGTCGACGCCGTCGTGGCGATGATCGGCGAAGAGGGCGAAAGCACCGGTGCCTCCGGCGACGCCGGCGACGAAAAAGAGGCCGAGAGCGCCGACCCGCCGGCTGCTGAAGAGGTCTCCGGCGCCGATGCCGGTGAAGGTTCCGAGGCCTCCGGCGCTGCCGATGACGCCTCCGGCGCCGAGGATGACTCGGACGACGACAAGCGGCCCGGCGGCCGTCGCTTCGCCAGTCCCTTGGTGCGCAAGATCGCTAAGGAAGAAGGGGTTGATCTGGCCGATGTCGAGGGCACCGGCGTCAAGGGCCGGGTGACCAAGGCGGACATCATGGCTTACCTCGAAGGCGGCGGAAAGGCCGCCTCTGAGAAGGACCAGCCGACGGCGCCGACCCCCGGTCAGCCGGCGCCGCCGCCGGCGAGCAAGCCTTCGAGCGGTTTCTCGGTGCCTCCCTACGGTCCCAATGAGCCGGTGGAGATCGAGCCGATGTCGAAGATTCGGCAGATCACCGCGGCACACATGCGTTACTCGAAGGACACCTCGGCGCACGTCACCACGGTGTTTCACTTCGACTTCACCCGGGTGGACCGCATCCGGCGGGCGGCCAAGGCCGGTTTTCTGAAGGCCAACGGCACCAAGCTCACCTACATGCCGTTCATCTTCAAGGCGGTGACCACGGCCTTGAAGAAGCACAAGCAGATCAATGCAGCCATCGACGGCACCAACATCGTGTACAAAAAGCGGATCAATCTGGGCATGGCCGTCGCCCTCGACCGAGGTCTGATCGTGCCGGTGATCAAGGATGCGGACGAACTCAACCTGGTCGGGTTGGCCAAGACCGCCAACGATCTGGCGGACCGCGCGCGCACCAAGAAGCTCAAACCCGACGAGGCTGCCGGCGGCACCTTCACCATCACCAACCCGGGGGTCTTCGGCAGCCTGTTCGGCACTCCGATCATCAACCAGCCGCAGGTGGCGATCATGGGTATCGGAGCCATCGAGAAGCGGCCGGTGGTGCGGCAGGACGCCGACGGTGCCGACACCCTGGCGATCCGCACCATGTCCTACTTCAACATCACCTACGACCACCGTTTGGTGGACGGCGCCGATGCGGATCACTTCATGAACGACGTCAAGAAGGTGATCGAAGAGGACCCCTGGTCCGAACTCGACGCGTACATCTAGCAGACTGCTGAAGGCCTTCGGCCATGATTTCAGCAGCGCTGCTTGATTCTCATTCAAGGGGGGCTGGGCGCCCCCCTCGCCCTGAAAAGCACAGCTTTTCGGCGGCCCGCGTAGGGCTCACCCCATCCTCAGCGGCTCTCGCCGCCGCCTCGTTCGGGGGCGCCTAGCCTTCGGGCTCGGGGCGAGGTGCAGGGAAAGCGGCCCCTTGCCTACTTGCTCAGTATCTGAAGTGTAGGGCAAAGGGGCCCGGCATCGCGCCGGGCCTCTTTTTATCTGACGGCCTATTGGTTTTTCGGGCCGATGGCGCTTAAGAAGATGTGAGGAGACTTTCCATTCAACGAGCAATCGTTGAGCGGCGGTGGAAAGTCACCGAGCGAGACGGGCAGGCCAGGGATTCCTGGCCTGCCTACCTTTTCTGTTTGCGGTGGCCGGAAAGGTAGGTCACCACGCCGTGCAGGGTGCGGACTTCACTCGCCGTCGGGGTGGCGCGCAGGAATAGATTCCACAGCTTGCGCACCGTTGTCGGGCGCCGCTCCGGTACGTTCAGAAAGCCGCTGGCGTCGAGGGCCTGCTCCAGGTGTTCGAAATAGTTCTCGAGTTCTGCCCGGGTGGCCGGCCGGTCGTCGCCCCCTGGAGCCTTTTGCGGCAGGTTCTCTGCTCCGCTGGGTTCCCACCCCGCCTGGTACCACTCGTAGGCCATCACCAACACCGCTTGACCGAGGTTCAAGGAGGAGAACTCAGGATTCAGGGGGACCTCCACGATGTGGTCCGCGCGGGCGACGTCGTCGTTGTCGAGGCCGGTGCGCTCCGGACCGAAGAGAATGCCGCAGGTTTCGCCCGCGGCGCCGGTGCGGCGCATCGTCTCGGCCGCCTGGCGGGGGGTGGCGATCGGCTTCACCATGTCTCGCCGGCGTGCCGTGGTGGCCCACAGATGGTGCAAGTCCGCGACCGCCTCGGCCGTGGAGTTGAACAGCCTAGCGGCTTCCAGGATCGCGTCGGCCCCGGAGGCGGCGGCCTGCGCCCGCGGGCACGGCCAGGCCGGCCGCGGCCGCACCAGGCGCAGATCCGTCAGCGCGCAGTTGGCCATCGCTCGGGCGACGAAACCGATGTTTTCGCCGAGCTGCGGGGCGACCAGGATGATCGCCGGTTGGATTGTAGAAGTGGGCATGGGGCGAAAAGGCCACCAGAGTCAGTGCCTTGCGACCGAGACCGAAGGCCTCGGCGGTTGCGAAGCAGCCGAGGATGGGGGTGAATTTCAAAAAGCTTGCTGTTTGAGTGAGGGGGGCGCCCAGCCCCCCTTGGAGTGACCGCTTTGGCAGTACTGATGCAAGTACTGCTGCAAATCTCCGCGAAGCGGATTCAGCAGTCTGCTAAAGCTTGAAGCGGATGCCGACGTACACCTTGGTCTGGTGCTCGTTGCGTTCGCCTTCGAGGAGATCGATGCGGCCGGTGCCGAAGAGCGCGATGTTTTCGCCGATGTTGACGTCCACGCCCACCTGCAGGTTGCCGCCAAGGGCTTCCTCTGAACCGTCGAGATCGGCGCCCGGCCCGGTGATCGACGGATCGACCGTGGCGTCGAGGAAGTGCACACCGAAGCCGACGCCGAGGAAGTAATCGGCGCTGCGGGTCGGCACCACACCGATGAGGTTCAAGCCCACCAGCAAATCGGAATCTTCGATGCCGGTGCTCTCACCCTTCCAGTACGAGACCTCCGGCTCCAGGTAGCCGCGAATGCCGGTGTCCGCCGGCGGGCGGCCGCGATAGGAGTCGCCGTCCCAGACCGGTTCGTCGTAGGACTTGCCGATGCGGAAACGAAGGGCTGCCGAGTAGTAGATCTCCGCCGACTCGGTGTCCTCCGGGTCAACCAGGCCAAGACCGAAGCCGAGCTGCAGGTCCCGACCGGCATCGCGGTAGCTGCCGTTCGCCTCGTCGTCCGCGAAGGCGATTCCACCGGTCATGAGCAGGGCTACCGCGAAGGCACCCACGATGGCCTTGAAGTGTCTCTTATTGCTCCACATTTCCGTTCTCCTCCGTAGGGTTGCAGCCCACCGTGACGCTGAACTCCGCCGTCATCGCGACCTCGGTGGAAGCCCGATCATCGGTCCGGTCGGCGGCGGCACTCGATGATCACGTTTCTGCGCTGATTCAAAGACGTAAATAGCCCCTTCGGCTCAACCGCACTGGACGGGGCCGTTCCTGTCTAAAATCTTCATTCATGGGGACCTAGGATCAAAGATTATCTTAGGTCCAGCTCCCAAAGCAAGAATGCGTGACAGGGGGCGACTCCCGGTTAGACTACCCTTCGACCCGTTTGCCAAGCCAGCCACCCTAAAGGAGTGTGGACCTCTTATGACCAGCGGCCGTTCGTTTCTCGACCAAGTCAACCGTGCCTTCGATCGGGCGGCGGATCATGTAGACCAACCGCCCGGATTGCTCGAGCAGATCAAGATCTGCAACCGCACCTACTCGATGGAGTTTCCCCTCCGTCGCAATGACGGATCGATCAAAGTGATCCGCGCCTGGCGGGCCGAGCACAGCCACCACAAGCTGCCAGTGAAGGGCGGCATCCGATACGCGCCGACGGTGGACGAGGACGAGGTGCGCGCCCTGGCGGCACTGATGACCTACAAATGTGCGGTGGTCAACGTACCCTTCGGTGGCGCCAAGGGCGGAGTGCGGATCGACCGCAAGGACTTCGAGGCGGAAGAACTCGAACGCATAACCCGTCGTTACACCTTCGAACTGCACAGCAAAGGCTTTATCGGCCCCGGTACTGATGTACCGGCGCCGGACTACGGCACCGGCGCCACCGAGATGGCCTGGATCCTCGACACCTACGGTTCCCTCACCGACGATCCGCTCGACGCCCTGGCCTGTGTCACCGGCAAGCCCGTAGGGCAAGGCGGCATCCGCGGCCGGGACGCGGCGACCGGGCGAGGCGTCTTCTTCGGAATTCGCGAGCTGTGCAACGCTCCCGAGGAGATGAAGGCGCTCGGACTCGAAGCGGGGCTGGAGGGCAAGCGGGTGGTGGTGCAGGGCCTCGGCAACGTCGGCTACCACGCGGCGCGCAATCTGCAGGAGGGCGGCGCGGTGCTGGTGGGGTTGGCGGAGTACGAAGGCGCCATTCACCGGCCCCAGGGGCTGGATGTGGACGATGTGATCCGCCATCGTCGGGAAACCGGCTCGATCCTAGGCTACTCAGGCGCCTCCGATCTGGCCCGCTCCACCGATGCCCTGGAACTCGATTGCGAGATCCTGGTACCGGCGGCCCTCGAAGGGGTGATCACCGAGAACAATGCGCCTCGCCTCCAGGCCAAGATCGTCGCCGAGGCGGCCAATGGACCGGTGACCGCCGGAGCCGACGACCAGCTTCGGCAGCGCGGTGTTTTGATCCTTCCGGACATCTATCTGAACGCCGGCGGCGTTACCGTGTCCTACTTCGAATGGCTGCGCAACCTTTCCCATGTTCGCTTCGGGCGCCTCAACCGGCGCTTCGAGCAGGCCTCCAACGCCCGCATGCTGAAAGCCATCGAGGAACTCACCGGAAAGGCCTTCGACTCCAAGATCCATCAGGAAGTGGTGCTCGGTGCTTCTGAGGCGGACATCGTGGATTCGGGGCTCGAAGAAACGATGATCGAAGCTCTGGATGAGATCCGCGCCGTACGTCAGCGTTTGGACAACGGCGTGGATTTGCGTACGGCGGCTTTCGTGAACGCGATCGAAAAGGTGGGCGTGGCGTACAACGCCATGGGAATTTTCCCTTAGCAAGAAATCCTCGACGGCTTGGCAATGCTCTTCACTCGTCTCGTCACCGGGTTTGCAGCCCTGCTGCTCGCCGGTTGTACCTCTTCGGGGGTTTTCGGGCCGGCGAAGGTGTCCGAATCGGGGCCGGTGCTGGAACTCATCGGCTATGCGGAGCTGCCGACGGGCACGTTGTTCCACGGCACGGAGGTCGGGGGCCTTTCGGGACTGACCTTCGATTCCAAGGGGCAGGTCTACTACGCCATTTCGGACGATCGCAGCGAACATGCGCCGGCTCGCTTCTACACCCTGGCTCTGGACCTGACTGCCGAGTCTTTCGACGAGGGCAATCTGCGGATCCTTGCGGTCACCACCCTGCAGCAAAACGGAGAACCCTTCGCCGAGGACACATTGGACCCGGAGGGGATTGCCTGGGTACCGGGGCAGGGGATTTTCATCTCTTCGGAGGGCAATGCCAGAAAAGCCATTGCGCCGTTCGTGCGGCGATTCGATCGTACCGGCGAGCAGATCGCGGAACTGCCGGTACCGGAGAAGTTCCTGCCCGATGGAAATCGAACCTATGGGGTGCGGAACAACCTGGGGTTCGAAGGGTTGTCCTTCGATCCGGAGACCCGTCTGCTGTGGGTGGCAACGGAGAATGCTCTGGCCCAGGAGGATGCCAAGGCGGATTTGGATCGGCCGAGTTCGGTTCGCCTTCTGGCCTATGACCTGGCCGCCGGGGGGACCCCGCGGGAGGTGCACTACCGGGTGGATCCGGTGGCCGAGGAGCCTAGTCCTTTCGATGACTACCGAACCGCCGGCCTGGTGGAGTTGATGGCTAGTGGGGACGGTCGATTCCTGTTTCTCGAACGCTCCTATTCGGCCGGTGCCGGCACCACGGTGCGGCTATACCAGGCGAGCCTCGACCAGGCGCCGGACATCTCCTCCCTGCCGATGGCAGAAGCCGGATCGCCGGTGGAGAAGTCGCTGGTAGCGGATTTGGATACCTTTGGAGTGCCGATGGACAATCTGGAGGGCATGGCTCTGGGACCCCGGTTGGGCGACGGCCGGCGGTTTCTGGTGGTGGTGTCGGACAACAATTTTCTGCCGGAGCAACGGAATCTGATCATGGTCTTCGCTTTGCGTTGGCCGGTGGAGGGAGCACGATGAGTCGGGACGCAGCGATCTACGAGAAGCTCGGAGCCTTTTACCTCGGCAGTCCGCACGATGTGACGAGTGGCGAGACAGCGGACGAGCCGCTGCTCTACGATGCGAAGGATCTGCTGACCCACGCCATGTGCGTGGGGATGACCGGCAGCGGCAAGACCGGCCTATGCGCCTGCCTGCTCGAAGAGGCGGCGATCGACGGGGTACCGGCGCTGATCATCGATCCCAAGGGCGACATGGGGAATCTGCTGCTGACCTTCCCGAATCTTTCGCCGCAGGAGTTCCGTCCGTGGATCGACGAAGACGCCGCCGGCCGCGCCGGCAAGTCACCGGACGAATTCGCCGCCGCCCAGGCGGAACTGTGGCGTAACGGCTTGAGCCAATGGGGCCAGGACGCCACCCGCATCCAGCGCTTGCGCCAGGCGGTGGACTTTCGCATCTACACCCCGGGCAGCGATGCCGGCCGGCCGGTCTCAGTGCTCTCTTCTTTCCAGGCGCCGCCGCCGGAGGTGCGCGGCGAGCGTGATCTGCTGCGCGATCGGATCTCGGCGACGGTGCAAGGCCTCCTCGGGCTGGTCGGTATCGACGCCGATCCGGTGCAGAGCCGCGAGCACATCCTGCTCGCCTCCCTCTTCGAGCGGGCCTGGAACGAGGGCCAGGACCTCGATTTGGGCGGCCTCATTCAGCAGGTGCAGCAGCCGCCGCTGGAGCGGGTGGGGGTGCTTCCCCTCGACTCCTTCTTTCCGGCAAAGGACCGCTTCGGTTTGGCGATGGCATTGAACAACCTGCTCGCCTCGCCGGGCTTCGCCGGTTGGATGGAGGGCGAGCCGCTGGACGTCGATCGATTGCTTTACGATTCCTCCGGCAAACCGTGCGTTTCGATCTTCTCGATCGCCCACCTGTCCGACGCGGAGCGCATGTTCTTCGTCACCCTGCTGCTGCAGCAGACCTTGGGCTGGATGCGCAGCCGCCCCGGTTCGTCGAGCCTGCGGGCGCTGCTCTACATGGACGAGGTGTTCGGCTTCATCCCGCCGGTGGCGGAGCCGCCTTCGAAGAAGCCGCTGCTGACCATGCTCAAGCAGGCACGAGCCTACGGCCTTGGGGTGGTGCTGGCGACCCAGAATCCGGCCGATCTGGACTACAAGGCACTCTCCAACATCGGCACCTGGTTCCTCGGTCGGCTGCAGACGGAGCGCGACAAGGCGCGGGTGCTCGACGGATTGGAAGGGGTGGGTGCCGGCGGTGCGGAGTTCGGCCGGCGGGAGATGGAGCAGCTCCTGGCGGGCCTCGGCAAGCGGGTGTTCCTGCTCCACAACGTCCACGAGCCGGCGCCGGAGGTGTTCCACACTCGCTGGGCGATGTCCTACCTGCGCGGGCCGCTGACCCGCGACCAGATCGACCGCCTGGTGCCCGATGACCTGCCCGTGCCGCCGCTGGCCGCCGACAATGGAGCCCGCTCTTCGGGGCAGGCCGCACCTTCGTCGTCGGCGAAGGCCGTCCGGCCGGTCCTGCCGTCGGAGATTCCGCAGCGCTACCTGCCGCTCCGCGGTCGGCCGGGAGACGATGTGACCTACGTCCCGCGGCTGATGGGCTTGGGCCGCGTCCACTTCGTAGACAAGCGCCGGGACATCGATCACCACCGGGATCTTGCGCTGCTGGCGGCGGTGCCGGAAGAGGTGGCGTCGATCGACTGGTATGACGCCACCGAAAGCGGCCTGGAACTGGCGGATCTGGAGTCCGATCCGGCGGCCGATTCCATCGCCTTCGGCGAGTTGCCGACGGCGGCGACCAAGACAAAGAGCTACCGGAGTTGGGAGAAGGAACTGTCCGAGACGCTGTATCGGGATCGGCGCTTGAGCCTGTGGGTGAGTCCCGGCCTCGATCTCACTTCGCAGCCGGGCGAGAGCGAGCGGGACTTCCGCATTCGGCTCACCGACCTCGCCCGGGAAGCGCGCGACGAAGAGATCGAAAAGCTGCGGGAGAAGGCCGAGAGGAAGCTCGCCACCCTGGGGGAACGCAAGCGCAAGGCGGAGCAAGCGGTGGAGCGTGAGCGGGACCAAGCTCGCGACGCCAAGCTCCAGACGGCGGTTTCCCTGGGGAGTACCCTGCTGGGCGCTCTGTTCGGCGGTCGGAGGCGCAGTCTGAGTACCGCGGCGCGCGGCGTCGGCCGCTCCTTCAAGCAGGGGCAGGACGTGGAGCGGGCGCTGGAGAACGTCGAGTCCTATGGGCGGCAGATCGCCGAGGTGGAAGAGGATCTGCGGCAGGACATCGAGACGATCGAAGAGCGCTGGGAGGCGCGCAATCTGCCCCTCGAGGAGGTGGAGGTCAAACCCCGGCGAGCGGACATCGATGTGCGCCTGGTCACCCTCGCCTGGGCGCCCTACCGGGCCGGCGAGGCGGCCTGGTAGCGCCTTCCTGCGAATAGCCCGAGCAAACGAAAAACGCCGGAGCGCTCAGCGCACTCCGGCGTTTCCGATGCCTGACGATTGGCGCTTGACGCTAGGCGGAGCGCCGCCTCATCAGGACAAAGGCGCCGAGACCTAACAGGCCGATCAGCACCAGCATGCCGACGCTACCCAGAGTCGGGATCTCGAGGATCGAGCCGACCGCCACGCTGGCCGTCGAGGCCTGGTTGGTGGTGTTCGAGTCCATCTCGTTGCCCATCACCATCGCGGTGTTGAATACCTCATTGGCGCCGCAGGCCGAGGCGTCCACGGTGACGTTGCAGAAGGCGATCGCACCGTTCGGCAAGGCTCCGAGATTCCAGGTCCACGGCGGAACGTCGCTGCCGCCGCAGTCGTCGCTGATGTAGGTGGTGCAGGGATCGAGCGGATCCGTCACCACCACGCCGGTGGCGTCGTCCGGGCCCATGTTTTCGACCCCGATGGTCCAGATGATGTTGTCGCCGCTGGCGACGCCGCTCTTGGCGACCGCCAGGTCGGTCTCCGGCGGGATGCAGGAGCAGGTGATGACCGAAAGCTCCCAACTGTTGAAGGTACCCGGGTCGCCACCGGCGTCGTCCGCTACGTCCATCACCCAGTCGCCGTTCGGATCCTCGCCGATCAAGGCGGCGAAGGACTCTTCCGGTGACAGCATCGGTGCGGGCGTGCCGCTGACGTAGGGGAAGTCACTGGCCGACTCGCCGCCGTCGTTGAACCAGTCGGTGCCGGCGAAAGTGTCGTCGTTGCCGCCGCCGTTGTCCGTCGACATGGTGATCTGGGTGCCCGCCGGCGAGGTGAGGAAGAATTCGATGTCGGCGGCGAAGGTGTGGCTGATGTCGGTGTTGACGGTGACGTCGCACAGGAAGGTGTTGGCGCCGGCAATCGCCAAGGTGTCCGAGACCGGAGCCCCAACATCGAAGCCCAGGCCGGGGCTGTTGGATACCGTGATCGGCGCATCGTCGATCGGCGCCACGGCGAGGGTCTCGATGCTCAGGGACCAGGACACGAAGGTGCCCGAGTCGCCGCCGGCATCGTCGACGATGGAGATCGCCCAGTCGCCGTTCGGATCCTCGCCAAAGAGGGCCGCGAGGGCCTCTTCGGGAGCCACCGTCGGGGCGGCCGTGCCGTTGACATAGGCGAAGTCACCGACCGGTCCCGGCGGCGCGGTGGCGCCGGCCTGGTCGTCGAACAAGGTGCCGGCGAAGGCGTCGTCGTTGCCGCCGGCGTTGTCGGTGGTGACGGTGATCACCGTGCCTTCGGGCGAGGTCAGCAGGATGTCGAGATCGGCCGGGAAGGTGTGGGTGATGTTGAGGGTCAGGTCCACGTCATAGATGAAGGTGCCGGCGCCGGCGATCGTGATGGTGTCCATCGGATCGTTGGCGTCGTCGATCGGCCCGCCGGGAGAGCTGCTGCCGGCACCGGGGGCGTCCAGAGCGCAGTTCGGCGGAACGGGAGCCACCACCGGCGCGGTACCGCCGCTCCGCCCTTGGAAGTCGACCCGCCCCGGATCATCACCGCCGAGGGCGTCGCTCAACTGCTGGTAGCGTCCCAGGAGTTCTTGGGTACGCACGGCGTGAATGGGATTGCCTTTGATCGAAGCCAGCTCGTCGGCAATGGAGATCATCTCCGCGTGCATGTCTTCTTTGACGCCTGCCAAGGCCGGCACCGCTAGGAATGTGAGCAGTACCGCGATGCCGGCGGTCGCGAGCCAGCGGCTTCCGAGTGTTTTCATCTTGGCCCCCCCTTGAGTTCTTGTGACTTCCGCGCCTCTGGCAGAAGGTTCGGCGCACTGGGCGCACACCGCAAGGGCGGTGACCGTTGCCCAAGTCCACCCGATGTAGAAAAACTCGTGATTTGGGCAGCAATCTATCAGAAAGGCCCGGGAATGGACCTCACGAGCGCTGCCAGTCGTCCTCGTAGCGCACGATGTCGTCTTCGCCGAAGTAGCTGCCGACCTGCACCTCCACCAGCTCGACCCAATCGCCCGTGGGGTTGGCGATGCGATGCTTGCTGCCGACGGGGATGAAAACGTGTTCCCCCGGTCCTGGCGTGAGGGTTTCGCCATCGAGCACGATCTGGGGTCGGCCCCGGATGATCACCCAGTGCTCGGAGCGCTTTTTGTGGGATTGGTAGGAAAGGCGCTTTCCCGGTGCCACCCGCAAGATCTTGGACTTGAATTCCTCGCCATCCCGAAGCACCTCGAAGGAGCCCCAGGGACGCTCCTCGAAAGCGTGCGCCTCGGCTTCCTTGAGGTCGGCGTTCTTGATCTGGTCGACCAGCTCCTTGACGCCCTGGGTGGCGCCCTGACCGGTGACCAGAAGGGCGTCCGCCGTGTCCACCACCCGCAGGTCGGACACGCCCACCAGGCCGTAGACCTTGTCGCCGTGGGGCAGGACGAAGTTGCCTTTGGCAGAGACCTCGAAGACCTTGGTGCCGCTCGGCCGCACCCGGGCCACCTCGTCCCAGCTCCCGAGGTCGCTCCAACCCATGGCGCAGGGAATGGTCACCAGGCCGTCGAGTTTTTCCATCACTCCGTAGTCCAGACTTTCGGCGGGCAGTGTGCGGTAGACCTCGCCGAGGTTCGAGTGGTCGTCCCTCAGCTCCGAGAGCTGCGCCCACATCTCCGGCATGTGGCGTTCGAAGGCGGCGATCAGGGTGTTCACCCGAAAGACGAACATGCCGGCGTTCCAGAAGAAATTGCCGGCGGCAAGATACTCCTCGGCGGTGGCCGCGTCGGGCTTCTCGTGGAACGCCCGGGCGCGGTAGGCGGCGAGGGGCGGTTCGCCGGCCACCACTTGGTCCGTCGCCTCGAGGTAGCCGTAGCCGGTCGCCGGTTCCGTCGGTCGGATGCCGAGGGTGACGATGGCGCCGTCGGCGGCCGCGCCTTCGGCGAGGCGGACGGCGGCGGCGAAAGCGGTTTCGTCCTCCACCAGGTGGTCCGCCGGAAAGATGCCGACGATTTCGTTCCCTCGCCCTTCGAGTTCGAGCTGTCGGCAGAGCAGCGCCACCGCCGGTGCGGTGTTGCGGCCGTAGGGTTCATAGAGGGCGGTGGCGGGATCGAGGCCCAGTCCCTCCAAGACGCCGCCGGTCAGATGTTCGGAGCCGCTGACGGCGATCACTCGCGGAGCGCCGAAGGGCACCAGGCGCTTGAGCGTCTTGACCAGCAGGGACTCGTCCAACAGGCGGTTGAACTGTTTCGGAAAGGCGGCACGGGACACGGGCCACAAGCGTGTGCCGCTGCCGCCGGAAAGTACGGCTGGAATCATTGGGTTTATCTCTCGCTCGCCCGTCCGCGATCCGATCCGCGAACGGCGGCGATCATATCGCCTCGCGACGGAGGAAGCGTCAGCCGGCGGGTGACGGTCTTACGACAATCTGTTGGTCGCCTTCGACAAAGCGCACTTCCCGCCACCCGCTGGGTAGTTCGGCGAGCCAAGGATAGGCCGCCAGCGCGTCCGGCCACAGGAGTTCTTGGGACGCCTCCCGATCGGTGAGGCCTTTGCCGGTCTGCTCGACCCAGCGCCGGTCCGATGACCAGTGGAAGGTCCGCTCGCCGGCCAGGTGGCTCCGAGTCGTGGGTCTCTCTGCGCCAGCGGCCGGCGCGTCTTCCGGCCAGTAGGCGTCGGGCACCGGCACGATCACCGTCTCCGAGCGGCCGCGCTCCCGCTCGACGCCGACGGAGAACAGGTAGATGAAGAGCAGCAAGGCGAGGATGACCCCCAGCATGGAGAGGATCGAGGAGTCGCCGCCGAAGCGCCCCAGGCGGTTCTCCAATCGGTCCACCAGCCCCTGGGGCCGCCCTTCGAGGGCCACTCGGCGCTGGACGTGCTGAGCGAGCACCGGCGGTGGCGCCGCCCGCTCGACGCGCCGCAGGCGGTCGATCACCCGCCGCAGGGAAGCGAGGTCCGCCCGGCAGGCCGGGCAATCGGCCACGTGCTCTGCGATGCGCTGCGAGTCGTCCGCCGAAAGCTCGCCGTCGAGGTAAGCGGAGAGCAGGTCCGTGGAGGCGTGGGTGGTCATGCCGGGGTCTCCGCAGTGTCGGTTTCGAGCAACTTGCGCAGGCGGTCGCGCCCGCGGGCGATGCGCGAGCGTACGGTGCCGATACGGCTGCCGGTGATCTCGGCGATCTCGCTGTAGGCCAGTCCCTCCAGATCCCGCAGGACCACCGCTTCGCGGTAGCGGCGGGGGAGCGCCTCGAGCGCCTCCGCCACCTGCCGTCCGGTGTCCGAAGCGGCGGCGTTGGCTTCCGGCGATCGCCGCGGATCGACCAGCCGTTCGAGAGGCCGGTCGTCGTGGTTGCGGCGCCGGCGCTGGAGCCGTCCGTTGCAGTAGTTCAAGGCGATGCGGTAAATCCACGTGCTCAACCGGGCGCCGCCGCGAAACTTGCTCAGGTGGCGAAAGATGCGGAGAAAGATCTCCTGGGTCCAGTCCGCCGCCTGTTCGGGGTTGCCGGCCATCCGCAGGGAGAGGTTGTAGACCATGTCGGCGTGCTGCTCATAGAGTTCTTCGAACGCCGTTTCGTCCCCGTGCAGGTGGCGTTCGACCAGTTCGAAGTCGAGATCTCGAAGCTCTGCGGTCGAGGCGGTCATGGTCCTGCCAGTTTAGACCCTTGAGCGGGTGGAAAGTTCCCGCGCGGGAAGTCAGGAAAATGAGGCGTCCCGTGATTGGGCGCTAGCAGGGTGCTGAAAAACTTCGACTGGACCTTCAGAACCCTGCGAGCGAGCCCGAAGGGCGAGGCGGCGCCGGAGGCGCCGAGGGTGGGGTGAGCCCGAAAAGACCTTGCTTTTCGGGCGAGGGGGCGCCCAGCCCCCTGGAATAGAAAACTAGCAGGGAAGCTGAACTCATAGGCCGAAGGCCTCTTCAGCGACCCGCTAGCGCGCCAGCGCGATGGCCGCCACGGTGACCGTCTCGCCGGCCACTTCGGCGGTGTCGCCGACGGCCTTGCCGAGGAGCGCCGCGGCGAGATCCGACTCGTAGGAGATCACCCCGCCGTCCGGATCGCTTTCCCAGGGGCCGAGGATCACCAACTCGCGCTCGCCGCCGTCCGCCGCCTCCAAGCGCACCCGGGTGCCGACCCGCACCTGCGACGGGTCGATGCGATCGAAGTCGATGGGCTGCACCTGGGAGAGCTCTTGATTGAGCTGCGCCGCCCGGGCGTTCAAGTACTCGTGGCGCTGGCGAGCAGACTTGTACTCGAAGTTCTCCCGTAGATCGCCCATCGCCCGGGCCTCGGCGATGGCCTCGCGGTTGGCCGGGATCTCGACCTTCATCAGCTCGTCGAATTCCTCGCGCTTGGCGGCGATGGACTCGCTGGTGGCGTACAGGCCACTGCTCGCTGCCTCGTCCTTGCGCAGCGTCGGGAAGCGCAGCTCGAGGGCGGTCATCAGCTCCTCGCGCTCGTAGGGTTCCAAGGTGCCGGCTCGGTCGATGGCATCGGCGGCGGCCGGCGCCTGATCCGGCGACAAGACCGCCATCAGCTTGGAGACCGTCCCGCCTCTTTCGATCAGTCTTTGGAGTCGCTGCCGGAAGGGAGCCAGTTCGTCCCGCCCGAGGTAGACCAGGATCTGCTGCAGCAGCCGCAGAGGGTTGCGGTCGCGGAGGGTTTCGTCTTCCGCGGCACGCTCGGCGATCCAGGTGAAGGCGCCCGGCGCCCGGTGGGGCAGGGCGAGGGTGCCGTCGAGGAAACGGTCGAGCTTCGAGGTGCCGCCGACAAGGTCGATCAACACGTCGATCGCCCGCGGATCGTCTTCCTGGGAAAGCCGGTCGAGGAGGTGTCCTTGGGCGTCATCCCGACGGTCGGCGAGGAGGCGGTATGCCTCTTCCCGCAAGGCTCGATCCTCGATGCCGGCCAAAAACCCCGGGATGTTCTTGGTTTCCCGCATCAGGCCGTCGGGAGAGAAATGCAGGTCCTCCGTCGGCAGGCCGGCGCGCTCCAGGGCGTGCCAGATCTCGAAGGTCAGCCCCGGATCGGAGACCAACGCTTCGACGGCGCTCTTCGCCAGTTCCGCTCCCATGCGCGCTTTGAGGTCTTCGTCGCGGGCGCCGTCGCGCCGCAACATGGCCATCCGCGCCCGGGTCTTGGCCCCCTCGAAGGAGCGCCACACGGCATCCACGGCGTCGTCGCTGGACTCCGCCCAGGAGTAGGTCTGCTTGGGGCCGGCGAGAACCTGCGGGTGCTTGCGGGCCGCCGACCACCAGGAGGTCCATTCGGAGTCCTTGACGATGCCGGTCAAGCCCTTGCGGATGTCGCCGGCCTTCAGGGGACGGTCGTGGGACTCAAGGAGCGCCCGCAGGACCTGCGGCGGGTCGTCCTTGGCGGCGGCCCGTAGGCCCTTCGGGTCCTCCAGCTTGCGCCGCAGAATGTGACCTTCGGGTAGCGATTCGAGCAGCTTGGGCGCCGCCCGGAATCCCACCGGCACGCCGGAGATGCGATCGAAATCGACCTTGAAGGTGGAGAGGGCGAAATTGACCTCGGCGATGCGGCCGACGCCCTTGCCCTCCATGGCGACGATGGTGCCCTGTTCGAAACGCATCAAGGCCTGGAGCCGTTCGACTTTCTCCCAGCTCTTGGGGATGTCCTGGGTCGCCTTGTCCAGGGCGACGCTGTTGGCCATCGCCGAGAGCGCTTCGCCGTCCGGGTAGATCTTTGCCAGCGTCTCCATGATGTGAGGGTGGATGTCGCCGGTGGCGAACATCAAGTGGCCGGCGAGGCGCAGGAGTTCCAGGCGCAGGCCCCAGCTCTCGCGCTCCCGGAGCTGTTCGTCGAGCACCCCCAGGAGCACCCGGGAGCGGTCGTCCTGGCCGGTGCCGCCGAGGGCGCGGGCGGCGCCCACGAAGTAGTCGAGGTCGGTGGGATCTTCTTCGACTCGGGCGAGCCAGTCGTCTTCCAGGGCGGAAAAATCGCCCTTCTCGATCTGCCCGCGGGTGTTGCGTGAGACGGCCATAGGAAGAGTCGGTGAAGATAGCACAGGAATCCTTTGATCGGTACGATAGCCCGGTGAACGAAAGCTCATCCGAATCGGAGCCCCTCCCGGTGGCCGCGCCGGCTCCCGCGGGTCGCCCCGATCCCGCCGCCGAAAGCGCCGTGGCGACCCTGCGACGCCGCTTGCGCGAGGCCGATGAAGAGGGGCTCCTGCGATTGATCCGGGAGACGCCTGATGACCGGTTCGACGCCGTCGCCGCACGCCAGGCGCTGCGCAATCCCTTCGCCGGATCCGCGGTGACCGAGTGGGTGCTGGGGCGGCCGGCCCTCAAGGCGGTGTACGAGGTGCGGCGGGATCTCGCCTTCCATCCGGCGACGCCTCAGGCTCGGGCGCTGGACCTGGTCCCCGGTCTGTACTGGCGGGACCTGGTGGCCCTCGGAGCCGAGATGCGGGTTCATCCGGCGCTGCGGCGGGCCGCTGATCGCAACTTGATCCGGCGCTTCGCGGGCCTGTCCCTGGGCGAGAAAACGGCCATCGCCCGGCGGGCCGGAGGCACCCTGCTGGCGCACGCCCGGAACGACAAGAATCCGCGGGTGATGGCCGCCGTGCTGGAGAACCCCCGCTTGACGGAAGGGCTTTTGACGCCGCTCCTGCGCCGAGATGATGCCGAGCCGGCGGTGCTCGAGACGATCGCCGGAAGTCGGCGATGGGGAAGCCGCTATGCGGTGCGGCGGGCTCTCAGCCGCAATCGCAGAACGCCCGATCCGGTGGCCTTGCGGCTCCTGCCGCAGCTCAAGAAGAACGACCAGCGAGCGGTGGCCTCGGACCCGAAGTTGTCGCCGGTGGTGCGGCGCCGGGCGCGGCTCCTGTTGGGGGAGCATCCCTGACCGGTGCCAGGGCTTCGAACGCGCCTGCCTTTCCTTTCACCAAAAGCGGGTAACTCTGCTAGAGTCTGTACGTTGCGATGGGCGAGCCACAAGCCTCACCTCAGCCGCGGGAGCGGAATGTACCCACCCCTTCGGAGGATCTAACGAAAGATTCCGCAGGGGAGGGCCGCGCCACGCCCTGGAGCAAGGGTGATCAGGAAGTCGAGGAGGGATCCTTCGGCCGCTGGTTGCGACGCCAACGGGAGATCCGCGAGATCGACCTACGCGAGATCGCGGATCGCACCAAGATCAGTCTGCGCTACCTGAAAGCGATGGAGCAGGATCGGTTCGATCTGCTGCCGGCGCCGGTGTTTGCCCGCGGTTTTCTGCGCGAGTACGCTCGCTATGTGGGGTTGAGTCCCGACGAAGTGGTGAACTTTTACCTCTCCGCCCATGAGGACATGGAGGTCACCGACGAGGATGAAACGCCCGCGCGCCTTGGCCGATCCAACTCCTGGCGGTACGGATTGGTCCTCGCCCTGGTGGTGCTTCTGCTCGCCGCCCTCGCTATGTATGTGGCCTACTACCTGGAGAACCGCCGGCCGGAACCGGCGGACGATTCGTCCGCTTCACAGTCCGCGGCGGTGGCCCCCGCGGCTCTGCGGGGAGCGCCTATCGCCGCGGAGACCTCTCCCGCCGTGAGTTCGGCCTCTGGGGACGCCAGCGAGGGTTCTTCGGCGATCGAGGAGCCGCCTTCGGCGCCCCTCGAAGTCACCCTGGATTTCACCGGCGAGTGCTGGGTGGAGGCGGTGATCGACGGACGCCAACGGATCAGCGAACTTCACGTGCAGGGTGAGTCCCTCCTGCTGGCGGCTCAGCGCGAAGTCTTCCTGCGCAAGATCGGCAACGCCGGCGGGGTGGAAGTGCAAGTCAACGGTCGGCCCTTCGACCTCCAGGGCGTCGCTGGCGACGTGGTAGGTGGCATCCGCATCGATTTGAACTCGCTGGCGGCGCTCGAAGGCCCTTGACCGAGTCTCCGGAAGATCTCCTAAACCAAGTTCTGGCGGGCGAAAGCCGACAGCTCAAGGTGCTGGCGGCGAAGGGGCTCTTGCCCGTGGCACCGGCGGAGCTGATTCCCGTGCAGGTCGCCCTGGCGGACGGTTCCGACGCAGAACTGGCGGAGATCGCCCAGGATTCTCTCTCCGCCCTCGAGGTGGCCTTGGTCAGCCACTTCCTGGAACGCGAGGCGGGCAACGAGGTGATCGCCTACTTCGCTTCCCACCGCCGTCATCCCCAGGTGATGGAGACCATCCTCGGTCGGCGCGACGTATCGCGGCCGCTGCTGGTCGAACTGGCCGAGAGCCTCGAACCGGATTACCAGGAACTGCTCCTGCTGCGCCAGGACGTGGTGGTCGAGGAACCGGCCGTCCTCGATGCGCTGGAGCGCAATCCCGACCTGAGCCGCTATTCTCGCCGCCGCATCCGCGAGTACCGGGAGCACCTGCTGCCGCGCAGCCAGCAGCAGGAAGACGAAGAGACCGGACCGGTCGAGGAGGCCTCCGATGAGGAGGTGGCCGAGGCGATCGAGAAAGTTCGCGAAGAGGAACCGGCGGACTCGGACGACGAGGCGGAGGATTCGACCGGCCTGACGGATCATCAAATTCGCAGCCTTCCGGTGCCCGTTCGGCTGCGTTTGGCCCGCGGGGCGCGGCATTCCTTGCGCGGCATCCTGGTGCGCGATACCAATCCCTACGTGGCGGTGGCGGTGGTCAAATTCAACGCCATCACCGAGCAGGAGGTGGAGCAGATCGCCCACAGCCGTATGGTGTGCGAAGAGGTGCTCGAAGAAGTGGTGCGCAATCGTTCGTGGATGAGCAAGTACAAAATCGTGACGGCGTTGGTGAAGAATCCTCGCACGCCGCTAGGCGCCGCCGTGCGTTTGGTCCCCCGGCTGGCGGTGCGGGATCTGCGCAATCTCACCCGAGATCGAAACGTGCCGGAACCGGTTCGCTCCACCGCAGGTCGTTTGTATAGAATCAAGCGTCGATAGATTCATCGGGGAGGGTATTCCCCGAGGTTGAGCCGTTCTGAAAACCTCTGCCTTCTGCTGGCCGCCTGGGAAGCGAACGATTGGCTAAGAACTACTACGCAATTCTCGGGATCTCCCAGCACGCCACGGATCAGCAAATTCGTGAGCGCTTCCGGGCGATGGCCCGTGAAAAGCATCCAGATCGCTATCAGGGTGAAGAGAAGGCACAAGCGGAGACCGACTTCCAGGATTTGACGGAAGCGCTCAACGTCCTGACCAACCCCGAGCGGCGGCGTCTCCACGATCAAGAGATTGCCCGGCCCGAAAGTCAGGATCAGCAGGGAGTCGACGCGGAGCAGCTGGCAAAGGTGTATCTGCAGCGCGGGGTGAAGTCCTACCGCGAGAAAAACTACCTGCAGGCGGCGGACAACTTCGATCGGGCGACCAAGGCGGAGCCCGGCAACGCCCTCGGCTGGTACAACTTGGCCCTCGCCTGCAGCCATCAACAGCGTTGGACCTCGCGCGCTTTGGAGGCCATCGCCAGGGCTTGTGAACTCGCACCGATGAACGTCAACTACCTGAAGACCGCCGGTCGCCTGCATCGCCAAAGCGGGCGCGCCACGCAGGCGCTGCAGTATTACGAGCAAGCGCTGACCTGGGGCGGCGACGACGATACCGTCCGCCAGCAGGTGGAAGAACTGCGGCAGGGCAAAAAGGCCAAGGGCGGGCTTTTCGGAAGGGGTAGTTGATGCCTGAGGTCAAGGCCTTCGGGTTGACCGATCGCGGCCTGGCGCGTCCCCACAACGAAGACTACTTCGAAATCGATTCGGATCAGAATCTGTTTCTCGTCGCCGACGGCATGGGCGGCCATCGCCACGGCGAGGTGGCTTCTCAGCTTGCCGTGCGCACCATCAAGGACTTCGTTGACAAGACCGCCAATCCCGAGACGACCTGGCCCTTCGTGCCGGAGCCGGAGCTTCGGCGGCCCACCAATATCCTCAAAATGGCGGTGCGTCTGGCGCACGATCGGGTGATGTACGCGATCCGCGAGGATCGGCGCCTGTTCGGCATGGGGACGACGGTGGTGGGTCTGCTGCTCGAGGACGGCTTCGCCGCCATTGCCCACGTCGGGGACAGCCGCGCCTACCGCCTGCGCGACGGCAATCTGGAGCTGCTGACGGACGATCACACCTGGGTCAACGAGCAGGTGGTGGCGGGTTTTCTGTCGGCCGATCAGGCGCGGGTGCATCCGCTCAAGAACGTGGTGACCCGGGCGCTGGGCGGCGAGCGGGAAGTGGCGGTGGACATCAAGGAAGTGGAGGTCGAATCCGGTGACCTCTTCATCCTGTGCTCCGACGGCTTGACCACCATGCTCAGCGACGAAGAAATCCTCGCCGGAGCGCAGTCTTCCACCAGTCTCGATGAGATCTGCCACAACCTGGTGGACGCCGCCAACTCCCGCGGCGGTCACGACAACGTGACGGTGGTGGCCCTCGGAATCGAAGGCTAGGCGCTGGTTCCAGCGCGGCTACTCGGAGTCCACGTCGCCCCAGCCATAGCCCTTCCGCACCCGTAGCCGCAGGCTCGGATCCTTCAACTCGACATCCACTTTCTGGAAGCCGCTGTCGCCGGCCGGGTGCTCGGTGCGGTAGCTCAGCAGGTAGTAGCCGCCGTTTTCCTTCGAGACCTCTTTCAGGGGAGCTCCGAAGCGCACGAAGCGCTCGAAGTATCGGCCGCCAGTCTCCTGAGCGAGCTGGCTCATCGAGTCGGCGAGGGCGTGGCGCACGTTGGTCGGCGTGATGTCGAGGGCGTAGACGGCGACGTTGTTGTCGTTGAGCGCTCGCGCCATGGGCGGGTAGTAGCGCGGATCCTGGCGATAAATGCCGTTCCGGTCCACCTCGCCGAAACCGAGGCCGAAGTAGATCAGGTTCTTGCGCCCGGGAATGTGGCCGGAGGCTCGCGCCAACCACTCCAGGGCGTCGTAGTTGCGCGGCGTCTCGCGGCTCAGCTCCTTGCCGGCGGGCAGGTGGGCGCGCAGCGAGCGGTCGAGGTTTTCGCCGCCGCCGCGGGACCGCCAGTTGCCGTCCGGTCCGGTGGCCTTGGCGACCTGGCCGATGGCGCGGGTGAGGGCTGCCCGATCGCGGGTGAAGTCCTGGTAGATGCGCAGCTCGTAATCGAAGCCGGCAACGGCCACCCAGTCCGCCGGCGCCAGCTCCGTCTCAATCCAGCGGGCCGCGTCGCGGGCGGCGAGCAGTTGGCGGGAAATCAGGTCGACATTGGTCTGATTGCGCTTCTGGTCCTCGAACAGCAGGATGAAGGTGCGGTCCCGTGGTTCCGTGTCGATATCGCCGGCAATGGCGCCAGGATCATCGAGCAGCTCAGAGCTGCTGTAGAACGTCACTCCGGTGAGGTTCACCGGCTCGCCAGCTTCCTTGACCAGGAAGTCCTGGGGTCCGAGGCCGAGGACGGTATTGCCCTTGCGATCGGTCACCAGGGCATCGAGCAGGACTTCCTCGACGACGATCCGGTCGTCGAAGGATCCGGCGTCGTCCTGGGCCAGCGCCGGCAGCGGTAGGAGAAGGGGAACGGCGAGGGCGGCAGCGAGGGTGAACACGACGGTGAAGGAATGTGGGCGCCTCATAACCCTCATCTCCCATGCACGCCGTGTGCCGGCTCCGTCAGGCGAACAGCTTGGCGATTTCGTCCTGCCAGCGTTCTCGGATCACCCGCCGCTTGAGCTTCTGGGTGGGGGTCAACTCGCCGTCCTCGACGGTGAACTCCCGCGGCACGAGCTCCCAGCGAACGATCTCCTCGTAGTGCGCCAGTTCGGCGTTGACCTTCTGAACTTCCGACGCTAGAAGTTCGCGCACCGCCGAGTCGGCGATCATCGCGTCGGGATCGGTGGCCGCCAGGCCGCGGGCTCGCGCCCAGGTCGCGAGGTTTTCGAAGTCCGGCGCCAGCAGGGCGCCGAGGAATTTCTGGCGATCGCCGATCACCATCGCCTGGGAGATGTAGGTGCTGGCCTTGAGGGCATTCTCGATCGGCGCCGGCGCGATGTTCTTGCCATAGGCGTTAACGATCAGCTCCTTCTTGCGGTCGGTGATGCTTAAGTAACCGTCGTCGTCCAACTCGCCGATGTCGCCGGTGTGGAACCAACCGTCGGCGTCGATCGCCTCGGCCGTCTCCTCCGGCAGGTTGCGGTAGCCCTGCATGACGTTTGGGCCGCGGGTGAGGATCTCCCCGTCGTCGGCGATCCTCACCTCCACCCGCGGGATCACCTTGCCGACGGTGCCCAGCCGCACCGCGCCGGGGCTGTTGGTGGTGATGATCGGGGAGGTTTCCGTCAGCCCATAGCCTTCGTAGATTGGAATGCCGGCGCCCCAGAAAAATTCCGCCACGTCCTTGGCCAGCGGCGCCCCGCCGGAGACGGCAAACTCGAAGCGGCCGCCGAGGCGATCGCGAATCTTCGAGAACACCAGGCCGTCGGCCAGGGCGAGCTGCAGGCCGAGGAAGCCCGAGGGATGGTCGCCCGCCAGCCGCTCCGGCAACGAGCGGCGCGCCACCCCTTGTGCCCAGCGGAAGATCTTCTGCTGCACCGCCGAGCCGGCGGCGACGTTCTCCCGCACCTTCGCCAACACCTTCTCGTACACCCGCGGCACGGAAACGAACACGTGCGGCCGGATCTCCTGAAAGTTCTGAGCCACCGAGTGGATCGATTCGGCGAAGGCGATGGAGACGCCGCGGTAGTAGTAGCAGTAGGAAACGGTGCGCTCGAAGACGTGCGACAACGGTAGGAAGGACAGCGCCGTCTGGTCGCTTCGGATGTCGTTGAGAGCGAGACCGGCGGAGATGTTCGAGACGAAATTGTCGTGCGACAGCATCACGCCCTTGGGTTTGCCGGTAGTGCCGCTGGTGTAGACCAGGCTCGCCAGGTGGTCCGGCTCGACGGCGGCGGCGAGAGCCTCGAACTCGGCCGGGTCGTGGCCTTCGGCGCCGGCCAATAGGGAAGCGAAGGAGGTGACCTCGGCGTCCGTCTCTTCCGGCCCGGCGGCGGCGGGATCGATCAGCACGAAATGCTCCACCGCCGGCAAGGCGGCGCGCTCTTCGAGCAGGCCATCGAGCTGTTCGCGGGTCTCCACAAAGAGCACCTTCGCCTCGCTGTCGGAAATCACATAGGCCGCTTGATCCGCCGGCAGGGTGGGGTACACCGGCACCGTGACGGCTCCACGGCAGAGAGTGGCGAAATCCACCACCGGCCAGTGCGGTCCGTTGTCGGCCATTAGGGCCACACAGTCGCCGGGCGCCACCCCCAGGGTGCCGAGGGCGTGGCTTGCTCGCTGCACCCGATCCGTCAGTTCGGCCGTCGAAACGGGCTGGTAGGTGCCATCGACCTTGTGGAGAAGATGCTGCTTCTTGTGGAATCCGGAGGTCACTCGGAAGACATCGCAGAGAGTTCGAATCGACATGATCCGAAAGTCTATCGGCTGCTCGCCGGTGGAGCGAGGGGAAGAGTGCAGTTGTTGCGGGAGAAGGAGGGTCGGGCGAGAGGATTTGAACCTCCGGCCTCACGGTCCCGAACCGTGCGCACGGAACTCAAGGGGGGGGCTGGGCGCCCGCACGCGGGACCGCCCCCTCACCGCCAAGAAGTGTCATTCTTGGCGGTTCACCCCCGTCCTCGGCGAGGCTGTCGCCGCCTCGCCGCCTCGCCGCTTTGGGCTCGGGTCGCGCATTTCGTAGCTTGTTGCGGGAGAAGGATGGTCGGGGCGAGAGGATTTGAACCTCCGGCCTCACGGTCCCGAACCGTGCGCTCTACCAGGCTGAGCTACGCCCCGAGTTCGTTGCCCTGATCCGGGCACGAGGGTACGCGGGCGATGCCCGCGCGAAGGCGGAACGATAACCCGAGGCTGACCGGGGGGTCAACCCACCGGCGAGGGGAACGTATTCGGGGGAGTGGCGAGTTGTTGACGGACGGGCACGGCAGGCCTGCTATCCTACGCCGAGCCTGCTGAACAGACGGCCTCCGGAGCTCCCGTTTCCGGCGGCCCCACTGGGGATGCGTTTCAACTTCCTGCGTAAAGGATGAGCCCGTCATGAGCCAGTCCGCGACCTTCGATCCATCCACTTCTAAGCAGATTCTCGGCCACCCGGCCGGTCTGTGGACCCTCTTCTTTACGGAGATGTGGGAGCGCCTCAGCTACTACGGTATGCGAGGCATCCTCGTGCTCTTCATGGTGGCCACCGTCTCGGACGGTGGGTTGGGTTACGAAACCGAGACAGCGGCCGCGATCTACGGCCTTTATACCGGCTTCGTCTACCTGCTGGCGCTTCCCGGCGGCTGGATCGCCGACAAACTGTGGGGTCAGCGCAAAGCCGTCTTCGTCGGCGGCTGCATCATCGCCGCGGGCCACTTCTCGATGGTCATCGAGTCGGAGTTCTTCTTCTTCCTAGGTTTGATTCTGGTGTGCATCGGCACCGGATTGCTCAAGCCGAATGTCTCGACGGTGGTCGGCGAACTGTATCCGGAGGGTGGCGCGCGCCGCGATGCGGGCTTCTCGGTGTTCTACTCGGGCATCAATATCGGTGCCCTGTTGGGACCGATCATCTGCGGCTTCCTGGGCGAGAAGTACGATTGGCACTTGGGCTTCTCGGCGGCTGGTATCGGCATGGTCTTCGGCCTGATCCAGTACAAGCTGGGCGAGAAGCGGCTCGGGACCGCCGGTCTGTACTCTGAAGACGATGCCGGCACCCCGACCTACAACAAGCGTCGCAACTCCGCCTACGTCGTGTTTGGGGCGGTGACCCTGGCGGCGGTGGCTTTCGGATATGCCGTTTACAGCGGGGTCTTCCCGATCACCTTGACCCAGATCGCCGAGAGCTTGACCTACATCATCCTGGTTCTCGTCGCCCTCTTTTTCCTCTATCTGCTGCTGCAGAAGAGCCTCAACGTCACCGAGAAGAAGCGCCTGGGGGTGATCTTCTTCCTGTTTCTCGCCGTGGCGGTGTTCTGGAGCGGCTTCGAGCAGGCCGGCTCGTCGATGAACCTGTTCGCCAACGACTACACCGACCGCATGATCGGCGGTTGGGAGATGCCCACCTCCTGGCTGCAGTCCGTCAATCCGCTGTTCATCATCCTGCTGGCGCCGGTGATGGGTATGGTGTGGACCAAGCTCGGCAGCCGCAGCCCGTCCATTCCGTTCAAGGCCTTCCTCGGTCTCTTGGGTCTGGCGGTCGGCTTCTTTGTGCTGGCCTGGGGCGCCTCCGGTGCCACCGACGGCAACCTGGTGAGCCCGAACTGGTTGGTGGTGACCTACTTCTTCCACACCGTCGGAGAACTGTGCATCAGCCCCGTCGGCCTCTCCGCTATCACCAAACTGGCGCCGCGCGGCCGCGTCGGTCAGATGATGGGTGTGTGGTTCATCGGCACCGCCCTCGGCAACGTCTACGCCGGGCTGGTCGCCGGACGCCTGCAGGACCTCGATCCGGCGCCGCTGTTCGGCGCCGTCGGCCGCAATACCCTGATCGCGGCAGTGGTGGCCTTGATTTTGGTGCCGGTGATTCGAAGATTGACGGTGGGAATTAAGTAGACTCACCGCTGGACTTCGCGCGACCGAGGCGGGATCCTTTCAAGGGGTCCCGCCTTTTTGCTTGCGAGGGCACCAGAAGTTGGGGGCCGGCGGCCGAGCCCATAGGGCTCGGCGGCGCCAGAGGCGCCGAGGACGGGGTGAGGCCGAAAACTCTGGAGTTTTCGGGTGAGGGGCGGACCGCGTGCGGGCGCCCAGCCCCCTGGAGAAGAATCTAGCAGGGTAGCTGAAATCATAGGCCGAAGGCCTTTTTCAGCAACCTTCTAGATGGATGTACCGACGAGATGCAGAGGAAGACGATGAATCACCAGGCGAAGGAAACCGTTGCGGCGACTCGGCTCGTCAGAATCGGGGGACTGGCGTTGCTGGGAGGCGCTCTCTTGGGCTGTGCTTCGGCTACTCCAACGGCTCCTCCTCCGGCGCCGGCCGCGGAGACGGCACCGATGTCCGCCGAGGCGCCGCCGGCCCCGGCCTCCGTCGCGCCCGGATCCCTTGGCGGTGAATCTCACCTGGCGAATATCACCCAGCTCACCTTCGGCGGTGAGAACGCCGAGGCCTACTGGTCGCCGGACGGTGAGGAGCTGATCTTCCAGTCCTCCCGTCCGCCCTACGAGTGCGACCAGATCTTTCGCATTGCGGTGCCGGAGTTGGGCGTGGGCGGGGTGGCGCCGCCGGAGGCGACTCTGGTCTCCACCGGCGAGGGCCGCACGACCTGTGCCTACTTCGCCTATCCGGACGGCGAGCGCATCCTGTACTCGTCGACGGACCTGGGCGATGCCGCCTGCCCGCCGCCGCCGGACCGCTCCCGCGGCTACGTGTGGCCGATCTATGACACCTACGACATCTTCCTCGCCTGGCCCGACGGCTCGGAGCGGGTCCGCCTGACGGATCATCCGGCCTACGATGCCGAGGCCACCGTCTGTCCGGTGGACGGCTCGATCGTCTTCACCTCCACCCGCGATGGCGACCTCGACCTCTACCGGATGGACTTCGACGGCAAGAACGTCCAGCGGTTGACCCACGCTCCGGGCTACGACGGCGGCGCTTTTTTCTCGCCGGACTGCTCGCAGATCGTGTGGCGCGCCTCGCGGCCGCAGGAGGGAAACGAGCTGGACGAGTACCGTGACCTGCTCGAAAAGGGCCTGGTGCGGCCCGGCCGGCTGGATCTGTGGGTGGCCGACGCGGACGGCGAGAACGCCCGGCGGATCACCTACCTCGAAACCGGCTCCTTCGCTCCCTACTTCCATCCGGACGGCGACCGCGTTCTGTTCTCCACCAACTACGGCTCCGAGAGCCCGCGGGAGTTCGAGATCTGGGCGGTGGACGTACAGGGTACCCGCCTGGAGCGCATCACCCGCTCGCCGGGCTTCGACGGCTTTCCGATGTTTTCACCGGACGGCCGCCGCCTCGCCTTCGCCTCGAACCGCAACCAGGGCGCTCCGGGTGAGACCAACGTGTTCGTCGCCGACTGGCGGGACTTCGAGCCGGTATTCGAGCCCCGGGCGGCGGATCGCTGGCTGGACGACGTCTCCTGGCTGGCGGACGACGAGCGAGAGGGCCGCGGCATCGGTACTCAGGGACTCGAAGCGTCGGGTCGCTACATCGCCGGTCGCCTCGCCAGTCTCGGTGTTCAGCCGGCCGGCGAGGACGGCTGGTTCCAGCCCTTCGAGGTCGAGGTGGAGGTGGCCGTCGAAGAGGGCACTTCCCTCATTCTCAACGGCGTGTCGTTGGCCGACGATGCCTTCCGGCCGCTGCCCTTTGCCACCTCCGGTTCGGTGACCGGTGAGGTGATCGCGGCGGGCTACGGCATCACCGCCGAGGATCTTGCGATCGACGACTACGCCGGCCTCGATGTGGCCGGCAAGGTCGTGCTGGTGCGCCGCTTCGTGCCGGCGGAGGGCATCGAGAACGACGCTGATCAGCGGCGCTACAGCGACCTGCGTTACAAGGCTTGGAACGCCCGCGAGCACGGCGCCGCGGCGCTGTTGATCGTCGACCTGCCGGAGCCGGCGGACGGTGAGGAGATGCCCGAGGAGGCCTCCTTCCCGGTCCTACGGGTGGACTCCAAGGGCGACGCCGGGTTGCCGGTGGCCATGATCTCCCGCGCGGTGGGCGCAGGGCTGTTCTCCGGCGGCCACCGCGCCCAGCTCGAATTGCGGCTGACCCGCCGAACGGAGGAGGCCTTCAACGTGGTGGGGAAGATCCCCGCCGGTGAGGGCCGTTCCGGCGCCGGTGCGGTGGTACTCGGCGCGCACTACGATCACCTCGGCTTTGGCGGCTCCTCGTCGCTCAGTCCGGATTCGAGTGAGCCGCACAACGGGGCGGACGACAACGCCTCCGGCGTGGCCTCGTTGCTGGAGGCGGCGCGCCAGCTGATGGAGCGCCCGGAAGGGCCCGGCGGCGACATCTACCTGGTGGCGTTCTCCGCCGAGGAGTCCGGTCTGCTGGGCTCGACCCACTTCACCCGGCAGCCGCCGGCGGATCTGGGGTCGGTGGAGGATCTGGTCGCGATGGTCAACATGGACATGGTCGGCCGGCTGCGCAACAACCTGCTGGCGGTCTTGGGTGGTGAGTCCGCCGCAGAGTGGGGCGAGCTGGTGCCGGCGCTGTGCGCCGAAGCGCTCCTCGAGTGCACCTTGGGCGGCGACGGCTACGGTCCGTCGGACCAGACGCCGTTCTACGCCGCCGGTGTGCCGGTGCTGCATCTCTTCACCGGGACCCATAACGACTACCACAAGGACACGGACGACACGCCGTTGCTCAACGCCGCCGGCGGCGCGCAGATCGCCTCTCTGGCGGCGGGCCTGGCGGCCCAATTGGCGGATCGCACCGAACCGCTGAGCTATCAGCAGCGTCCACGGCCGCTGCCGGCCGGCGACTCCCGGTCGAGTGGCGCCTCCTTGGGCACCATTCCGGACTATGCCGGTCCCCCCGGCGGCGGCCCCGGCGTGTTGCTGGCGGGGGTGCGGCCGGGTAGTGCGGCGGATCGAGGCGGTCTTCAGCGCGGTGATGTGCTGGTCTCCCTCGGCGGCCGCGCGGTGGCCGACATCTACGACTTTGTCTACATCCTGCGTGACGCCAAGCCCGGCGAAACGGCGACGGCGGTCGTGGTGCGGGAAGGCGAGCGCCTGGAATTCGAGATCACCTACGGCCGTAGCGGCCGGATGACCCCCTGAGCGTTTGGCGAAGAGTTGTTGGTGAACCCGAGATGAATATCGCCGGCCATTTCCACACCGTCGTGCCGCGCCTGCGCTACGCCTTCTCGCCGGTGCCGGAGCCGCCGTCGGCAGAATGGGCCCTCGAGATTGCCGATTCGAAACTGGGTACGGTGCGCTTGTCCGGCCGGTTGAGCCGCTGCGAGGCCGCCGGCGACCGGCTGCTGTTGCTGGTGCACGGCCTCGGCGGCTGTTCCGAGAGCCCCTACATGACGCGGGCCGCCCGCGCCGCCCTGGCCGCCGGCTTCGATGTGCTGCGCATCAACCTGCGGGGATCCGATCGCCGGGGTGAGGACTATTACCACGCGGGTCTCGGTGAGGATCTGCGGCGCGTCTTGGCTTGCCAGGACCTAGCGGCCTACGACCATCTCTACGTTCTGGGCTATTCCATCGGCGGCCACGTTTCTCTGCGGATGGCGACGGAGGCCTGCGATCCTCGGCTGCACTCGGTGGCGGCGGTGTGCGCGCCGCTCGATTTGGCACCCTGCGCTCGGCACATCGACCGCGCCTCCCGGGTGGTGTACCGCACCTACCTGTTGAATGGCCTGCGCTCCATCTACGCCGCCGTCGCGGAGCGCCGGGAGGTCCCCATCGACCCCGCCGAGGCCAGAAAGATCCGCTTCCTGCGGGAGTGGGACGATCGGGTGGTCGCCCCCCGCCACGGCTTCGCCGGCGCGGACGACTACTATGCCCGCGCCAGCGTCGGGCCGCGCCTCGGCGACCTCACCGTACCGGCCCTGCTGGTGCTCTCGGAGGACGATCCGATGATCCCGGCGACCGCCCTCGAAGAGCGGCTGGCGGACCGGCCGGCGGCCCTGACGGTTCGGCGGGTGGCGATCGGCGGGCACCTGGGATTCCCCAAGGCGGTGAACCTCGGTCTCGGCCACCTGCCGGCTGAGTCCAGTACCGGCGGCGGTCCGGAAGTGATCGAGGAGCAGATTCTGGGGTGGTTGGCCACCGTCTAAGCAGGCGGCCCGTGGAGCAAGCGCGCCAAATGCTCCACCCCGTCGACCAGCCGCGGCCCGGGCCGGCTGAACAGGCCGTTGGCGTCCACCGGATAGACCCTGCCCTGGCGCACCGCCCGTAGCGCTCGCCACTCGGAAAGGCCGATGAGGGCGGTCATCTGCCGGCGGGCCGATACCTCGTCGAAGCCGCAGGGCATGATCACCAAGGCGTCCGGGTCGGCGGCGGCGAGCTCCTTCCAGTCCGTCCGGCGGGACGGTTCTCCGGCCTCCACCAGGGCATCCTCGGCACCCGCCCAGGCGAACATCTCCGGCACCCAGTGACCGCCCAGAAAAAGCGGGTCCAGCCACTCCAGGGCCACCGCCACCAACCGCGGGCGTCGGCGGTGGGCGATGGTTTGGGAGACGTTCCGCAGGCGCCGCCGAAGGTTCGCGATCAACTCCGTGGCGGCATCCGGCCGGCCCAGCGCCTCGGCGGTCCGCTGGATGTCCCGGAATACCCCTTCGAGGGTGCCGCCGGCGAGCGAGACCACCGTCGGGCAGGCCGCCAGCCCAGCGAGTTGGCTTTCATCCACCGCGCACACCGGACACAGATCCTGGGTGACGATCACCTCCGGCCGCAGGCGCCGGAGGAGCCCTTCGTCGAGGGTGGCGAGCGGGGTGGTGGTGGCGACGGCCTGCCGCACCGCCTGGTCAATCTCCGCCGGCGTGGAGCCGGCGGAGAGGGAGGTGGTGGTCACCGAAGGCAGGTTTGCCGCTGCCGGCGGGTGGTCGCACTCGTGACTGACGCCCACCACCGTGGCACCGGCGCCCAACGCAAAGAGGATCTCCGTACCGCCGGGCACCAGTGAGACGACTCGGGGAGAGACGGTGCGGCCGGGCGGGACAACGCGCTCGGGCGAGGCGGTCAATCGGCCTCGAATTCGGTGAACAGGGTTTCCGACAGCTCGGTGGGCACTTCGATCGGCGCCAGGCTGATCTGGCGATCGCCGCCCACCTGCTGCCGCATCGGCGCCAGGCGGATGCCGCCGTAGGTCTCCCAGCCTTCCCAGGTCCAGGCGGTGGGATCGGAATCCGGCTCCTGGCTCTGGAGCACGTAGGCCCAGCGATCGACCTGCGCGGTCTCGCGATCCACCCACACCCAGTAGCGATCGCCGGGGGTCAGGCCGATGTCGTCGCCGAAGGTCATCAGCAGCTTGTCGTAGCCGCGGCCATCGAGGGTGTCCTCGGAATCCCAGGTGAGATTCACTCCGGGGTCCCTGAGCTTATAGGGCATCAGCAGCCAGTAGGTGTCGTTGACCCAGGCGGCCCAGGCGTTTTCCAGCGCTGTGGTCAGTTCCTCGCCAGCCAGTGCCGCGCCGTCGCGCTGGGCACGTCCCTGCTTGCTGCTGAGGTTCATCAACACCACGTAGGGGCGGTCTTCGCGGTCGGTGCCCTCCAGCCGATAGTGTCCGGTCGCCCGATCCCAGGTGTGGAATCGGCGCTCGAAGAAGCCGAACTTGAGGTAGCGGGTGGACTCCCAGGCCTCCTCGCCGCCGAGGGCTTCCATCACCCGTTCAGCGATGGCGGCGGCTTTTTCGGCCTTGGACTCATCGTCCGCCTGCAGGGTGCCGACGGCGCAGAGAGCGAAGATGAAGATAAGCAGCAAGACAGTTCGTAAGCGCATGACGATCTCCAGGGGATGGTTGCGGTGCCGCCGACCGGGCGGTGCGAGGGCCGAATCCTAGCAGCCCATCCGGAGATTTCGGCGCGGCCGGCCGGCTGCTATCCTGGCCTCTCGGTCGGGATCTCACCACCGCCTGATTCGCCGGAGAACTCCATGAGCCAGATCACCCCCGGGCGCGAAAACCGCCTGGCCCAGGAAAGCAGTCCCTACCTGCTCCTTCACAAGACCAACCCGGTGGATTGGTACCCCTGGGGGGCGGAGGCCTTCGAGCGCGCCCGGGAGGAAGGCAAACCGATCTTCCTGTCGGTCGGGTACTCCACCTGCTACTGGTGCCACGTCATGGAGCGGGAGTCGTTCACCGATCCGGCGATCGGGCGGCAGCTCGCGGAGGGCTTTGTGTCGATCAAGCTGGACCGGGAGGAGCGCCCCGATGTCGATGAGATCTACATGACCGCCACCCAGATTCTCACCGGACAGGGCGGCTGGCCGAATTCGGTGTTCCTGACGCCGGATCTCAAGCCGTTCTATGCGGGCACTTACTTTCCGCCGGAGGATCGCCACGGCCGGCCGGGATTCTCCACCCTGCTGGCCGGCTTGGCCCGCGCTTGGGGAGAGCGGCGAACGGACGTGGAGTTGCAGGCCGAGGAAGTCGCCGACGCGATGGCGAAGTTCATCGAAGGGCGTTTCGAAGCCGGTGACGCACCGCCGTCGGCGGCGGTTTTCGGTCGGGCCGTCACTTCTCTTACGGAGACCTTCGATCCCCAGTGGGGCGGTTTCGGCGGCGCGCCGAAGTTCCCGACGCCGGCCAACCTGTTGCTGCTGCTGGAAGCCCTCGAATCCCATCCGCCGGCCCGGCCGATGCTCGAAGCGACCCTTGACCAGATGGCCCGCGGCGGCATCTACGACCAGCTCGGAGGCGGCTTTCACCGCTATGCGACGGACCGCGAGTGGAAGGTGCCGCACTTCGAAAAGATGCTCTACGACAACGGCCTGTTGCTGGAGGTCTACGGGCGCTGGTTCGAGGCCACCGGCGATTCCCAGGCGGAGCGAGTGATCCGCCAAACGGCGGCTTTTCTGGCCCGCGAGCTGACCTCGCCGGAAGGCGGTTTCTGGAGCGCTCTGGACGCCGAAACGGAGGGTCGCGAGGGCGCCTTCTACGCCTGGTCCCGGGACCAGCTCGCCGCCGCACTGGACGACGAGACCCGGACCTTTCTGGCGCCTCTTCTCGGCTTGGACGGTCGGGCATTCTTCGAGGGCGACTGGGTTCTGCATCTGCCGGAGACCTTAGCCGCCCAAGCGGCGCGGCGGCGGCAGTCCGTCGACGAGCTGCGGTCCGCCATGGCGCCGGGCATGGAGCAGCTCTTCGACGCCCGGGCCGAACGCCCGCGGCCACTGACCGATGACAAGATCCTCACCGACTGGAACGGCACCGCCATCGCCGGCCTCGCCGTAGCCGGCCGGGTGCTGGAAGACGAAGTGCTGATAGCCCAGGCGGCGCGGGCCGCGCGCTTCGTGCTCGCACATCTGCGGGCTGCTGACGGCACCTTGCTGCACTCCTGGCGCCAAGGTGAGGCGAAGATCCCGGCGATGCTCCCGGACTATGCCTTTTTTGTCGCCGGTCTCCTGGCCCTCGCCGCCGCCGAGCCGGAGGAGGTCTGGCGAGCGGCTGCCGAGGAACTGACGGAGCAGCAGATCACCCGCTTGCGGGCGCCGGAGGGTGGATCCTACGTGGCCGCCGAGGGCGACGACCTGCTGTTTCGCAGCCGCGATGTGTTCGACGGCGCCCTGCCGGCCGCCAATTCGGTGGCGATTCTGAATCTGTTGCGCCTGGCGGAAGGGCCCAAAGGCGACCGCTGGCGAGAGGAAGCGGAAGCCGCCCTCGCCGCCTTCGGCCCACAGGCGGAAGCGCTGCCGCAGGCGGCCCGAACTCTGAGCCTGGCGGCGCGTCGTTGGCACGGTGCAGACCTCCGGGCGGAGGCCGAGGGCCATGCACCACCGCCGCTGGAGGCGGGAGACGGTTCGGTGGAAGTCGATCTGGCGGTCGAACCCGCCGGGGAGGACGGCTGGCGAGCCTTCGAACTGAAACTGGAGATCGCCGCCGGCTGGCATCTCTACGCTCCGGACGCCGCGGACCAGGGCTTGCGTCCGGTGAGTCTGTCCGTGGTCGAGGGAGAGCTGGCGGCGGTGGAGATTCCCGCCGGTGAGCCGCTGGCGGTGGTTGGCGAACCGGTGCCGGTGCTACATGGCGGGGTGACGTTGCGGGGGCGATTGCGTTCCGACGGTCCTGTGGCGCGGCTGGTGCTCGCCTACCAGGCCTGTGATGATGCGCGCTGCCTAGCGCCGGCGCGCATCGAACTGACCGTCGACTGAGGCATGCCCCATGCCACTTCCGTCGCACATTCCTTGACAGATAGATATACTCACTAGTAGTATAAGGGGCGTAGCGGTCGGCGGTTAACAACCGCTTTGTTTCGGCCGCGCATTTTTTGGCCCTCATTAATACTCGATTTGAGCATAATTCGATCCAGGCATCAGCAGATCGATTCGATCATGCGGGCATTGAGCCCAGGAGGAGCAGCCATGACCACCCTCGCCTACACCCCAGACGTCGAGCGCCGCACCGCGCCGGTGTTCGACCTTGTGCAGGACGTCATCCCGGCGGTGGAGTGGCCGGTCTTCGCGCCCCATATCGACGCGATCGAGCGCCTCAAGAGTAAGCGCAACGCGGTGGTTCTGGCCCACAACTACCAGACGCCGGAGATTTTCCACGGGGTGGCGGATGTGGTGGGCGATTCCCTGGCGTTGGCCCAGAAGGGGGCCGAGACGGATGCCGACGTGATCGTGCTGTGCGGCGTGCACTTCATGGCCGAGACGGCCAAGATCCTGAGTCCCGAAAAGACCGTTCTGATCCCCGATGAGCGGGCCGGGTGCTCCCTTGCTGACTCGATCACCGCCGAGGATATTCATCTGCTGCGGCAGCGCTATCCGGGGGTGCCGGTGGTGACCTACGTCAACACCTCGGCGGCGGTGAAGGCTGCGTCGGACATCTGCTGCACTTCGGCCAACGCCGTGGAGGTGGTGGAGTCCCTGGGAGTCGAGCGGGTGATCTTTCTGCCGGACGAGTTCCTGGGCAAGTGGGTGGCGAGCCAGACGGACGTCGAGGTCATCCTGTGGCGGGGCCACTGCGAAGTGCACGAGCGCTTCACTGCGGACGAGATTCGCGCCTACCGGGAGCGCTTCGATCACCTGGAGGTGTTGGCCCATCCGGAGTGTCCGCCGGAGGTGTTGGCGGAGGCCGACTACGTAGGCTCGACGTCCGGCATGATCCGCCACGTCGGCGAGAGCGGCTCCCGGCGGGTGGTGATGATCACCGAGTGTTCGATGAGCGACAACGTGGCGGTGCATCACCCGGGGGTGGAGTTCATTCGTCCCTGCAACCTCTGCCCGCACATGAAGCGCATCACTCTGCCGAAGATCCTGCGCTCGCTGGAAGAGATGAGGCATCGGGTAGAGGTCGACCCGGCGGTGGCGGCGGACGCCCGGCGGGCGGTCGAGCGCATGCTGGCGGTGGGCCGTGGAGCCGGCCGATGACGCGATCGATCGAGGCGGCGACCCAGGGGCGGGATCCCATCTACGCCGACGAAGTGCGCGGCTGCGACGTTCTGGTGGTCGGAGGCGGTGTCGCGGGCTTGAGCGCCGCTCTCGGCTCCGCCGCCCGTTCCGTGACGCTGTTGACCAAGACGGCCTTCGGCGCGGGTGGCTCGAGCCGCTGGGCCCAGGGCGGCATCGCCGCCGCCGTCGGGCAAGACGACTCGCCGCAACTCCACGGCGCCGACACCCTGGCCGTTGGCGGGGGACTGGCGGATCCGGCGGCGGTTGACATCCTGACCCGCGAGGGGCCGGCCCGAATCGCTTCGCTCATCGCCCTCGGCGCGCGCTTCGACCGGGTCGATAGGGGTGCCGAGGCACCCCTCGCCCTGGGGCGCGAGGCCGCCCACAGCCGGCGGCGCATCCTGCACGCCGGCGGTGACGCCACCGGCGCCGAACTGGTGCGCACGCTGATCGGCGCCGTGCGGTCGGATCCACGGATCCGGGTGGCGGAGCACACCTTCGCCCTCGATCTGGTGGTCGAGAAGGGGAGAGTCTTCGGCGTGTTGGCGGTCGAAGGCGGCCGGGCGGGCGAGCCCTACCGGCGCATTTTCTACCGCTCCGCCGCGGTGGTGCTGGCCACCGGTGGCTGCGGCCAGCTCTACCGCTGGACGACCAATCCGCCGGAGGTCACCGGCGACGGTCTGGCGATGTCGGCGCGCGCCGGCGCCGAGTTGGTGGATCTGGAGATGGTGCAATTCCATCCCACCGCCCTCGCCGCCCGCCAAGACCACCCGACGGCGCCGCTGCCGCTGTTGACGGAAGCCCTGCGTGGCGAAGGAGCGGTGCTGATCGACGGCGCCGGCCATCGCTTTATGGTGGACGAACACGAGCTGGCGGAACTGGCGCCGCGGGACATCGTGGCCCGCGCCATCGCCCGGCGCAGCGCCGCCGGCGGAGAGGTGTTTCTCGATGCGCGGGAGGCCGTGGGGGAGCGCTTCCCGGAACGATTCCCAACGGCCTTCGAGGCCTGCCGCCGATTTGGGATCGACCCGCGCCGGCAGCCGATGCCGGTGGTGCCGGCGGCCCACTACAGCATGGGCGGAGTGGCCGTCGATGCCCGTGGCCGGACGTCCCTGCCGGGCTTGTGGGCCTGCGGTGAGGTGGCCTCGACGGGCGTTCACGGGGCCAACCGCCTGGCGAGCAACTCGCTGCTGGAGGGGCTGGTGTTCGGCGCTCGGGTGGCGGCCGATGCCAAGCCCCGGCCGATGGCGATGCCGCGTTTGGCGGTGCGCAAGACGGCCTCCCGGCCGCCGACGGAGGATGCCACCGCTCAACGGGCGGAGCTGCGCAACCTGGCCTGGCGACACCTGGGGCTCGAGCGGTCGGCGGAGGGGTTGCAGGCGGTCCAGCGCCGGTACCGTCGCCTGGCCGAGGAGCTGCCGGCGATCGAGGAGAGTACCTTCGCGGCCCTCGAATCCCGCAACCTGGTGGCCGTCGGCCTCGGGGTGGCGCGGGCCGCCGAGCGGCGACGGGAGAGCCGCGGCGCTCATTTCCGTCGCGACTTCCCGGCGGTGGACCCGGCTTTCGCCTATCGTCTGCGCTGGCGTGGAGAAGAAGTCATCGATGCCCGCTCCGGCGGTCGTGTCCGCGAGGGAGCCGCCGGTGAGTGAGGTGACGCTGCCCTTTCCGCTGCTCTACGAACCGCTGCTGCGCCGCGCCCTCGAAGAGGACCTCGGCCGCGCCGGCGACCTCACCAGCGATGCCATCGTGCCGCCGGGTACCCGTGCCCGGGCGCTGGTGGCGGCCCGAAGTGCCGGCCGGGTGGCCGGACTGGAAGTCGCCCTCAGGACCTTCCGGCTGCTCGATCCGTCGGCGGAAATCTCGATTCTGGTGCCGGACGGTGCGGACGCGGACGCCGGCCGGGCCGTCGCCCGGGTGGCAGGTGAAGGGCGAGCGGTGCTCGCCGCCGAACGGGTCGCCCTCAACTTGCTGGGGCGCCTGTGCGGCATCGCCACCGTCACCCGCGACCTGGTGGCGACGGTGGAGCGCCACGGCGCCCGGGTGGTGTGCACCCGCAAGACCACACCGGGTCTGCGGGCGCTCGAAAAACACGCCGTGCGGCTGGGCGGCGGCGCCAACCACCGCTTCGGCCTGGACGACGCGGTGTTGATCAAGGACAACCATCTGGCCCTCGCCGGCGGGGTGAAGGCGGCGGTGGCTCGGACCCGCGCCCGGGTTGGCCACCTGGTCAAGATCGAGGTCGAGGTGGATGATCTGGAGCAGTTGGACGAAGCGCTGGAAGTCGGCGTGGAGGCGTTGCTGCTCGACAACATGTCCCTCGATCAACTGCGTGAGGCGGTGAGCCGGGTCCGGGGTCGCACGGGGGGCAGGACGGTGATCGAGGCATCCGGCGGCATCCGGCCGGACACCGCCGCCGAGATCGCCGCCACCGGGGTAGATTTGCTCTCCGTCGGCTGGTTGACCCACAGCGCGCCGGCCCTCGACGTCGGCTTGGACATCGAGCTAGCGGGTTGCTGAAAAAGGCCTTCGGCCTATGATTTCAGCTGCCCCGCTAGCTTTTCTTTCCAGGGGGCTGGGCGCCCCCTCGGTAGAAAAGGCAAGCCTTTTCCACCTCCCCCCGTCCTCGGCAGCTGTGCTGCCGCCTCGCCCTTCGGGCTCGGTCGCGAAATCGAGCCAATAAAGTCTGTAGGGGAATAGCTCTGTCGGAAGGGCTGCTAGACTGTAGCTCCCAGCGGTCGGGTGCATTTCTCCGCTGATCGCTCCGCCCTCGATTCACTCTCTTTCCGAGATTCTCATCGTGTCAGAAATCAGCACTTCCGCTCCCGCCCGAGTTCACAACCCCGCTGCCGCCGGCGCGTCTTTGGTGCAGATCGGAGCGGCTCCGAAGCAGCCGCCGCGGGAAGGTCGTCCCGAGTGGCTGCGCATTCGATTGGCCACGCCTTCGCAGTACCATAAGGTCAAGTCGCTGGTCGACCGCCTCGACCTCCACACGGTTTGCCAGGAAGCCCGCTGCCCAAACATCTACGAGTGCTGGGGTGAACACGGTACGGCGACGTTCATGATCCTGGGCGACATCTGCACGCGGCGCTGCGGTTTCTGCGCCGTGACCACCGGCCGTCCGGCGGCGGGGGTGGACGAGAAAGAGCCGGAGCACGTCGCCGAGGCGGTGCGCACCATGGGATTGCGGCACGCGGTGATCACCTCCGTCGACCGGGACGACTTGAAGGACGGCGGTGCGGGCCACTTCGCACACGTGATCGAAGCCATTCACGACACCAGTCCGGGCACCGCCGTCGAAGTGCTGACGCCGGATTTTCGAAAGGTGGACGACGCGCTGGACATTGTGCTCGGAGCACGGCCCGAAGTCTTCTCGCACAACATGGAAACGGTCCCGAAGATGTACCGAAAGGCCCGTCCCGGAAGCCGCTACGAGCGCTCCCTCGACCTGCTCGCGGCGGCTGCGCAGGAGCGCGATGCAGGCCGCTATGACGGGCGGGTGAAGACCGGCCTGATGCTCGGCATCGGCGAGACCGACGATGAACTGCGGTCCACCCTGACGGACATCCGCGCAGCAGGGGTCGAGATCGTCACCATGGGGCAGTACCTTCAGCCGACGCCGGACCATCTGCCGGTGGATCGTTGGGTGTCGCCGGATCAATTTGCCGATTTCCGGGACTTTGCACTGTCCCTCGGTTTCGACCACTGCGAGGCCGGGCCGTTGGTACGCAGCAGCTACCACGCTCACGAGCACGTCAAAGCGGCTCCTACTCGCTAGGGGATGTGGAGTCTTCCTGGCGAGCCACCCGCCGCCCGGTCGATCGAGGAAAACCGAAAATTCAGGCGAGGCGGAACGAGGGTGGCCAAGCCTAGGCACGACTTGCTTTCGTAACCAGCAGGGAAGTCCCTCGACACTCTTGGCGGGGTGCCTTTTTCCTGTTCAGGAGTTATTCTTCCGGGAAGTTTCCGGGATACGTATGCCGGGACTTATACTCTATCTTTGCTTCCGGTCGCGAATTGACATAAAATATGTCACATAAGAGATTATTCTGAAATTTGTTCTTAGCTGTCTCGGATCGCCGTCAAGCGGCAACCTATTCACTGGAAGTCGGACGTCGAAAACCAATTCCGGTTCCTCGTCGCTCCGGCAAGGGGAGATTTGTTATGCGCACTTTCGTTACCCTGCGTCGTCTATCTGTCGTGTTTGTCGTCGTCGCCCTGCTCACCATGCCTGTCGGTTTTGCTTTCGCGGATGAGGCCGAAGCGGCCGGGGCCCAGGAAGACACTTCCTCTGTGAGTCTTTTCGTAGAGATTTACGAGTGGCTCATGGAGCGCTTCGGACCCACGTCGGACAACGAGCGGGGCCCGGGACTCGACCCGATGGGACGAAGCCTCAGCTAAGGGTCCGGGGGGCCTGTTGCCATAGCCGGGCCACCTAAGAAGTCCCCAACGATTCTGCTGGGAGGCGGCAGAACCGAAAGACCCCTGGAGTCTGGGGCCACTGACTTGTGCCGAGTCCGAGGTGCACCGAGGACTCGGCTGCGAGAGCGGAGCTGTTGAATCTCTTGGTTTGATGCTGCTATCATCTGCCAAGAGGTAATGCTCCAGCGCCAAGGTGCTATGTCACTGGTTTCTATATGGCTTTGACTACATCAAAAGTCCATCCAGACTCGTCCACGTTGACGGGGTTCTTGCTTGCCGACTTGCCGGTGGACGCTACACGCCTAACCCTCCGGCATTTGGTGGAAGGATGTGAGGTGTGCTGTGCTCAGCTACGGCTGATCCGCCAGTCCTTCACGGTTTTGGATCGGGAATTGGATCATTCAAAACCCGGTAGCTTTTTCGCCTGGAACCCAGACTGCGAATCGGCTGAAGGCGCGGCGAGGGGACGTCAACTGCTAGGCGTCTGCCTGGACGAGTTCGAGACTTCAGAATCCGGATGCGCTAGCACCGTAGACGTCCAGCGGGTCATCGATCTCGGTTCCCTTCCCCCAGCACGGCAGGTCTTGAAGGTGGAGAATTCAGAGGCCTACCGCAGGTGGGGAGTCGCCGAGGCGATGGTCGAGCTGGCCTGGGCGCTGAGATATGACGATCCTCATCGGGCCGAAGAGCTTTGCCGCTTCGCGGTCAGCGTGGCGGAGCGGCTCGATGGGGACATCGAAGGCGACCTTGCGCTGGCTGATCTGCGAGCGCGTTGTTACGGCTATTTAGCGAACTTCCTCCGGTCGAACGAGTCCTTGGTCGAGGCGATGAGCGCTCTGGAGTCGGCGAAGGAGAACCTCTTGCAGGGGACCGGCGCGGTGGACGGGCTGGCCTTCTATTTGGAGGTTCGTGCCAGTTTGTGTGGCGTGCTCGAGCGTTTCCGAGAAGGACGCCTCGCGGCGGAGATGGCTCGCTTGCTGTATCTCGCGATCGGAAAGAAACATCTGGCCGGCAGAAGTACGATGAATTTGGCCTTCCTCTACGCGCAAGAAGGGCAGCACGAGCAGGAGATTCGACTGGTTCGCGAGGCCATGTCTTTGGTGGACCCCTCGGAGGATGCCCGTCTGGCTCTTGCCGGCTGGCACAACCTCCTTTGGTCCTTGCACGAGTGTGGGAACAGCCGAGAAGCTCTGGCCCTTCTGTCGCAAGCACGGCCGCTCTATTTGAGCTGTGGAGATCGCGTGGCCCTCGTTCACCTTCAGTGGCTCGAGGGCATGATCGCTCGCTCCCTCGATCGTCCGGACCAGGCCGAGGGCTGCTTCCAGGAGGCGCGAAAGCGCTTTATCGAGCAGGGCATTCCGATCGACGCGGCCCTGGTCTCGCTCGATCTCGCCGGCCTCCTGTCGCAGCAGCGACGGCATTCCGAGGTTCTCCGCCTCGCAACTGAAATGCTGGCCGTGTTCAAGGCCCACCGGGTCGAGAAAGAAGCTCTCGCTGCGTACTTGTTGCTTCATCAGGCAGCCGAGCGCAAGGAACTGACGGCAGCCTTGCTGCGCGAAGTCGAGCGACGCCTCGATCAGGTTCGACAGTCCGGTTAGCGATTCATTCCTCAGGTACGAAGTCCCAGGTCGGTGTTCCCTCGCCGCTCCCTGCTGTGATCGCAGATCCATTTGCCGGTGGCACCGTTCCCGCATAGAATGGGAGCATCTCCCGGGCGCTGCACGTCTTAGGCGCCCGGCTGACGGACGACCATGACTGAAAGCTCGATTCAAGTCCGCGCCCTCGATGAGTTGGACCTCGAGGCGATTGGAGCGATTGACGAAAAGATCTCCGGCCGGTACCAGCCGGACGTTTGGGAGCGCCGTGTAGGCTATTACCTACGGCGGGATCCAGATGCTTCCCTGGTGGCCGAGATAGGCGGTGAAGTGGTCGGCTTCATGCTCGGCGAAGTACGCTCCGGCGAGTTCGGTCTCGACGAGCCCACCGGTTGGGTCGAGGTGCTCGGGGTCGATCCGGCGCGGCGCGGCCAATCGGTCGGGCGCAAGATGGCCGAGGCGATGTTCGAGCACTTCCGGGGACGCGGTGCGAAGGCGGTGCGGACCTTCGTAGACGACGAACGGCAGGACCTTGGCGAGTTTTTCAGCGCCCTGGGATTCGAGCCGGCGAGTCTTCGCCCATACGTTCGCCGTCTCCAGCACGACTGCTGAACAGGGCTTCGCCCATTACTTCAGCAATCCTGCTGGTTGTTTTCTAGAATGGGGGCTGGGCGTCCCCTCGCCCGAAAGGATCTTTCGGGCTCACCCCGTCCACGGCGGCTTCGCCGCCGCCTCGCCCTGTGGGCTCGGTCGCGGGCTGTGAGATTCCCTTCGCAGCCTAAAAGCCTACGCCGAGGAGTTAGGTCGCAGTTCGCGGAACGGAACGCCGGCTTCATCGGACGAGGCCGGTCGGAATCAGACTGAAGAGAGAGGTTGCCATGGCTGTCACGACGACCACCCTGCCGAAGAAATACCACGATGCCGTGTTGCGGTGGCGCGATACTTTCCTTCCGGACTACGGTTTTCTGATCGAGAACTGGGAGAAGCAATTTCCCAACAACGATCGCTTCGAGCTGTGCGCCTACCGCGAACTCGGGATGTGCGACGAGATCGAGTGCGGCGACCGCAAGGGCGAGCCGAAGGCCACCAAGGCGGCTGATTTGACGCCGGAATCCGCGAGTCATCTGCTGGGCGCCATTCGAGCTCAGGCGAGCACCGAGTTCGGTTCGATCCAGCAGCACCGCCTGACCCTCGCCCGGGCGCAGGAAGAGGAGGAGCAGTTCTGGATCCTGCGGATGATGGCCGAGGAACTGCGCCACGGCTACCAGATGCTCCACCTGTTACTCGACGACGACTGGAGTTCCGTCTCCCAAGAGTCGAGTGCCGACATGGTGGAGGAGATCCTGTCCATGACCACCGGCTCGCACGTACTGTCGGCCTTCAACATCGAGTTTGATTCCTTCGTCGACAATGTGGTGTTTTGCGCTCTGATCGATCGAGTGGGCAAGTTCCAGCTCGCCATGCAGCGGGTGAGCGCCTACAAGCCGATGGCCGAGTCGATGCCGCAGATGCTGCGCGAGGAGGCCTTCCACCTGGCAGCCGGGGTCGTTCCCATGCGCCGTTGGGCGACGCAGGCGGCCCAGGGCGAGATCTACGTCACCATGTCGATGCTCCAGAAGGCGATCAACAAGTGGCTGCCGCGCGGTGCCGAGATGTTCGGCGACGAGCGCGGCGGCGGCACCAACGTCCGCTACGGCCTCAAGCCGATGAAAAACGCCGAAGCGCAGGAGGGCTACCTGAAAGAAGTGGCGAAGCTGCTGCGGGACGTGAATATGCGCTACGTCCGCGCGCGCCTCGAAGAAGTCGATCGTCGGGAAGCGGTCAGCGCCGTCGAGAAACTCGAAGGCGGCGACTCTTTCCAGGGCATTCAGCCGGAAGAGATTCTGCGCATGCCCGATCCGGGCTACTTCCGCCGCCGCGGCGTGCCGGCCTTCGAGAAAATCGGTCACGATGGCACCCGCTTCGACGGCCTGCCGGAGTACATCGCGCATCTGCGCGACACGTTGCCGGAGTCGTACCTGGCGAGCGCCGATTTCAAGGGTTACCTCGAGGTGCTCAAGAAGGTCGACGGCGGCGAGCTGGAGATCGGAGACGCCGCGCGCAAGATGCCGGACCTCCGGCGGGTCGGCGGTTCCTGTCCTTGTTCCAAAGCCGTTCGGTGGGTGGTGGACGATCCGCTACCGGCCGTCGACGAGCGGACGGAGATCTCCGCCTGAAACCCTAGCCCGCGATAGGCCCCTCGTTTCCTCGCGGGGCCTCCCCCTTCTTCTCTCGCCTCTGATCGATGGCTTTCTTCGACCGCTTGCTCGTGGCTTCGATGCCGCTCGTGCCGCGGTTCTTGATCCGTCGGGTCGCTGCCCGCTACGTCGCCGGCGAGACCTTGGACGATGCCATCGCCACCATTCGAGAACTCAACGCCGAGGGGGCTATGGCCACCCTCGATCTGCTCGGCGAGGAGGTTTCCGAGCGGCGAAAGGCGGAGGCCTCGACGGACGAGTACCTGCGGGTCCTCGACGCCATCGAGGACCATGGCCTGGACTCCAATGTGTCCGTCAAGCCGACCATGCTCGGTCTCAAGATCGACGAAGTGTTCTGCGCCGAGCAGATCGAAAAGCTGGTGAGGGCGGCGCAGGAGCGCGACAACTTCGTGCGGCTGGATATGGAGGATCGCTCCTGCACCGACGCGACGCTGCGCCTCTACGACAGCTTGCACGAGCGGTTCGGCCACGTTGGTGTGGTGCTGCAGGCCTATATGCGTCGGACCCTGGCGGACATCGATCGGCTGCCAATCCAGGATGCAAATGTTAGAATATGCAAGGGTATCTATGTGGAGCCCCGGCAAGTCGCCTGGAAAGGCTACGAGACGGTACGCGCCAACTACCTGGCGGCGTTGGAGAAGATGCTGCGGCGCGGGGTGTACGTGGGCATCGCCACCCACGATGAATACCTCGCCTGCGCTGCCACGGCCCTGATCGATCGGCTGCAGGTGCCGCGGGATCGCTATGAGTTTCAGATGCTTCTCGGCGTCGATGGCGAGTTGCGGCGCATCCTGCTCGCCGAAGGGCACCGGCTGCGGGTGTATGTGCCGTACGGTCGCGATTGGTACCCGTACACCACTCGCCGCTTGCGCGAGAACCCTGAGATCGCCCGGCATGTGACCGTGGCTTTGTTGCGTAGGAGAGGCTTTTGAGTCCATCTTCACCCCGCCGTCTGGCGGTGATCGGCGCCGGCAAAATGGGGGTAACCCTGTGCCGGGCACTGCTCGATTCGGGATTCGTGAAAGCCGATGCGCTGGTCGCCACGGCCCTCCATCGGCAATCCCTCGATCGCGTGGCCGAGCGTCTTGCGATCGAAACCACCCTCGACAACCAAGCGGCGGTGGCAGGAGCCGATGTGGTGTTGCTGTGCGTCAAGCCGCAGAGCGCCGAGCGGGTGCTCGACGAGCTGGCGGAGGTTTGGCGCCCGGAGCAGCTCCTGATCTCGATCCTGGCCGGTGTCACCTCGCGACACATCGAAGGGCGGCTGGTGCCGGCCGGCCAGGCGGCGGTGGTGCGGGCGATGCCCAACACGGCGAGCCTGGTGGGGGCCGGCATGACCGCCCTGGCCGGCGGGCGCCGGGCGACTGACGAGCACATTGCCACCGCCCAGGGGATCTTCGGTCAGGTGGGGCGGACGGTGGTTCTCGGGGAGCGCCATTTCGACGCCGTAACGGGTCTTTCGGCGAGTGGTCCGGCCTTTGTCTACGTGGTGATCGAAGCGCTGGCCGAGGGCGGTGTCAAGGTCGGCTTACCGCGGGACGTGGCGATCGAGCTGGCTGCCCAGGCCTGCCTCGGAGCGGGGCAGATGGTGATCGAAACGGGCCAGCACCCGGCGTTGTTGAAGGATGCCGTCACTACCCCGGCCGGCTGCACCGTTGACGGCATTTTGAAGCTCGAAGAGGGGGGCCTGCGGGTGACCCTTTTGAAGGCCGTCGCCGAAGCGGCTGAGCGCGCCCGCAACCTCGGCTAGCCCCGATGCGCGCGGTTCTCCTCCAGGTGCGCCTCCATCCGGCGGCCGAACTCCAGGAACAGCAGTGTTTCCGCGCCCGCTGCCATCTCACTGCAGATCAGCTCCAAGTGATCAATGCGGCGCGCGATGTGTCCTATCGCTGGCGAGACCTGAGCGATGCGGATGTCCTTTTTGTCGGTGGTTCCGGCGAGCACTCGGTGACCCGGCCGGAGCCGTTCTTTCCGCCGCTGTTCGACGTGGTGGGTCGATGGATCGACGAAGGCCGGCCGTTTCTCGGTTCGTGCTGGGGGCATCAACTCCTCGGCGTCATGTTCGGCGGGAAGGTGGTGACCGATCCGGCTCACGAAGAGGTCGGCACCCTGCCGATTGCGCTCACCTTCGCCGGACGGGCGGATCCGCTGTTCGAGTCGTTTCCGGAGCAGTTTCCGGTCCACCTGGGTCACCACGATCGGGTGACCCGGCTGCCGCCGGATTTCGTCGAGTTGGCGAACTCCGCGGCCTGTCCCCACCAGGTCATCCGCCAGGTGGACGCGCCGGTCTACGGTACCCAGTTCCACAGCGAGATGAGCGCCGGTGACATGCTGGATCGACTGGAATGGTACCGCGACGGCTACCTCCCCGCCGGCAAACGGCCGGCAGATCTGGTGCGGCCGACGCCCGAAGCGGACGGCTTGTTGCGCCGGTTCGTCGAGCTCTATTCCTGATCCAGATCGGTGAGGCGCGTGGGTGTTGCTGTGGGATTCGGTGCAGGATCCGGTGGGGCAGCGACGTTGACCGGTCGCCGAAAGGGGTGATATTTTCAGCCAAATGTCCCCCACCCATCCGCGGCACAGCAAACCGTACCAAGGCGCCGCTGAATCGCCCGTCGGTGCGGTTTCGCGGCTCCCGGCGGACCTCTCCGTAGGGTCCCGAGCCTGATTTCTCCGAGCCCTTTGATGACCGAAGAGTCCCATCGCGAGTCCGACACGGAAGTGACCGCTCAGGTCCACGATACGGATAACCTGGACATCTCGAGCCTGCACGAGAGCGGCTTGACGCAGGCCTACGCCACCGCCGAAACGGGGGTGATGGAAGAGGCCCGCGAGCGAGCCGTGGTGGAGGCCAACCTCATCCTCATCGCCCATCCGGACGGTGAGCGGCTGGGGACTCGCCTGCGGATGAGTTCCGGTACCAGCCTGGAAGTGGGGCGGTCGCCGAAGGCGGGGATTTCGCTGCCGGAAGTTCTCTCCATCTCCCGGCGCCACGCCCGCATCTACTTCCGTGGCCGCCATGTGACCCTCGAGGATCTGGGGAGCACCAACGGCACCTACGTCAACGGCCAGCTCATCCACGAACCGACGGTGCTCAGGAGCGGCGACCGGTTTCAGGTGGCGGCGGTGCACTTCAAGTTCCTGCACGAGGAAGATCCGGAGCACGCCTACTACGAGACCATCTACGACCTGATGACCCGCGACGGGTTGACGGAGATCTTCAACAAGCGGAAGTACGAAGAGGAAGCGGAGCGCGAATTCGCACGTTCCCTGCGCCACTCCCGGCCCCTGAGCCTGGTGATGTTCGACCTCGATGATTTCAAGCTGATCAACGACAACTACGGCCACCTGTGCGGCGACTTCGTGCTCAAAAGGGTCACCTCCCTGGTGCGCGATGTGCTGCGGCCGGAACAGGTCTTCGCCCGCGTCGGCGGCGACGAGTTCGTTGTGCTGTCGCCGGAGACCTCGGCCGAGGGCGCGGTCGCGCTGGCGTCCAAGCTGCGCGAGCGCATTGCCTCGCTGGAGTACCACTACTGCAACTTCACGGTATCGGTGACCTGCTCTTTCGGGGTGGCGGAGCTGAGCGCCGGCATGACGCACCGTGAGGACCTCTACGGCGCCGCCGATCAAGCCTTGATGCGCTCCAAGCGGGGTGGTCGCAACCGGGTGACCCTGGCCGAGACCGGGGACGGCCCGGCGGTTAGCTGAGAGCGAGCGCCCGGCGTCCACGATGCTGCGCGAACTGCATATCCGCAATCTCGCCGTCGTCGAGAGCACTTCCCTCGAATTCGAACCGGGCCTGACGGTTCTCACCGGCGAAACCGGTGCCGGCAAGTCCATCGTGGTGGATTCCCTCGGTCTGGCGGCTGGCTCGCGGGCCGACAGCGACCTGATCCGCACCGGCTCCGATTCCTTGTCGGTGATCGCCCGATTTCAGCCGGCCGGCGAGGCCTGGCGGGAGATCCTGGCCGCGGCCGGCGTCGAGGCCGAGGGCGAAGATCTCTTGATCCGCCGGGAGATCAGCAGGAGCGGCCGCAACCGCGTCTACGTCAATGATCAGCCGACCACCCTGCGGCTGCTGGCGGAACTGGCGCCGACGCTACTTCGGATTCACGGGCAGCGCGACGAGCTGGGCCTGATCGATCCCGAACTCCAACGCGCCTGGCTCGATTTGAGCGGCGGGAGCGAGGCGGCCGAGCGGCTGCGTGCCGTCGAAACAGCATACGGGGAGTGGCACGAGCTCACCGGTGGTCTCGACAGGCTCTCCGGCGACGAGGCGGAGCGCTCCGAGCGGCTGGATTTGCTGTCCTTCCAGGCGGCGGAGATCGAAGCGGCGCGGGTCAGCGAAGGGGAGGACGAGGCGCTGCGCCAGGAACGCGACGTTCTGCGCAACGCCGAGGCCATCGTCCAGGCCCTCGCCGGCTCCTACGATCTGTTGTTCGAGGGGGACGGTGCCGCGGTCGATCGGCTGGGCACCAGCGAAGGTCTTCTCGAACGCATCGAGCAGTGGGAGCCGGCCGCCGCAGATTGGCTCAAGGAACTGCTGGAAGTGCGCACCCGCCTCGAAGAGGTGACCGAGGGGATGCGCCGCCGGCTCGATGGATTGGAGGCCGATCCAGCGCGCCTCGATGAGGTCGAAGAGCGTCTGGCCTTGCTCGAACGGCTACTGCGCAAGCACCGGGCGGCGAGCTGCGGCGAGTTGCTGGAGCGGTGCGCGGCAATGCGCCGGGAGATCGAGCAACTCACCGCTGCTGAAGAAAACCGGGCGGCCCTGGAAGAAGAGGCGTCGAAGGCGCTCAGGCGCTACGAGCAGGCAGCCCTCGCCCTTTCCGCCGGCCGCCGGGAATGGGGCGAACAACTCGCCCGGAGCATCGAAGGTGAGCTGTCGGACCTCGGTTTGGAGAAGGCTCGGTTGGGAGTGGACTTGGAGCGCCGTCCGCGCGCCGACAGTCCCCTCACTCTGTCCGGAGAGGCGTTCGATGGAGGAGTGGATTTCGGTCCTCAGGGAATCGACCAGGTGGTTTTTCAGTTTGCCCCCAACCCCGGTGAGGAGGAGCGGCCCCTGTCGGTGATCGCTTCCGGCGGCGAGCTGTCGCGCATCTATCTTGCCCTGCAGCTCGCCGCGCCCGCTGATCGGGCGTCCACGGACCCGGTGTCGCCGGGCTCGGCGCTGGTCTTCGACGAAGTGGACACCGGCATCGGCGGCGCCCAGGCGGCGGCCCTTGGGCGCAAGCTGCGGCGGTTGGGGGCATCCTCCCAGGTGCTGGTGGTGACCCATCTGCCGCAGGTGGCGAGCTTCGGCCACCATCATTTCCGTATCCAAAAGACGGTCGAGGAGGAGCGAACCCGCACTCGGGTCCAGGTCCTGGACGAAGACGCCCGGGTGGCGGAGGTCGCTCGCATGCTCGGTGGCGAGGCGACGACCGATCTCACCCTCTCCCATGCCCGGGAGTTGGTCGCTCAGGGGACCGGCGCTCCGGCCGAGAAAGCCAAGGTGTCGTAGGCCGGTGGTGAAGATCGTGCCGCTGCCGGCGGAAGAAGTTGCGAAATCCGATGCCTTTGCCGCCAGTCGCTGGCGGCCCTTGCCGCCAGCCGGCGGTGTTTTGGCGATCCCCACGGAATCGAGCTATGGTCTGGCGGCGGCGCCGGACGATCGAACGGCGGTGGATCGGGTCTTCGCCCTCAAGGGGCGCCGAGCGGATCAACCGCTGCCGGTGGTGGTGGCCTCCATGGCGCAGCTCGCAGGCCTTGGAGTGAAGGCTTCGAAAGCGGTGCGGACAGTGCTCGGCTCGCACTGGCCGGCGCCTCTGACCGCGGTCTTGCCGATCGCCGAGCCTTTGGCCGCTTCGGCCGGTCGTCGGACCCTGGCGGTGCGACGGCCGGCCCACGCCGGCCTGCGGCGACTGCTCGAAGAGACCGGCCCGCTCACCGCCACCAGTGCGAACCGTAGCGGCGAGGCGCCATTCCTCGATGCCCTGTCGGTTGCCGATTGGATGGCGGAATTCGGGCGTCGGGACGGTGTTTCTCAGGGTGGGGATGCGGTGATCGACGGTGGCCGGCTGCATGGCGGACCGCCATCTACGCTGATCGATCTCTCCGGTTCGGCGCCGCGGGTGCTGCGCCTCGGCGCCTTTCAGGGACCGGCCCTCGATGAGCTGATGGAGACCGCCGCGCCGGCATTGACGTATAGGGATTGAGATGATGTCCGACCCAGCCATGCTCCGAAGATCCCCCCGCCTTTTAGGTTCCCTCGCTCTGATTGCGGCGCTGGTCGGTCTGCTGTGCGCCTCTTCCGCCTTCGCCACCGCTCCGACCATCGATCTCGATGAGATCCAGCCCGGTCAAAGGGGCTATGGGCTGTCGGTGTTCTCCGGTACCGAGCCGGCACGCTTCGAGGCGGAGGTGGTCGGAGTGATGCGCAACGTCAGCCCCGGTGTGAGCTACATCCTGGCGCGCCTCTCCGGCCACGGCCTGGAGAAGAGCGGCGTGGCGGCGGGAATGAGCGGCAGCCCGGTCTACTTCGACGATCGCCTGGCCGGCGCCGTGGCCTTCTCCTGGTCTTTCTCCCAGGGGGCGATCGCCGGTATCACTCCGATTGAGTTGATGCGGGAAATCCCTGCCCAGGGCCTGCCATCGGAGGCGCCGATCAAGGCGGCGGCCGGTTCGCTGGCCTGGAGCTGGCGGGACCTGGCGACGGGCGATCTCCCGACAGACCTGCTGGAGAAAGAACTGTCTCGCTTCCTGGGACCGATGGCCCTCGGGCGAACGCCCTTCGGGGAAGCGCGCACTGGCTTGCAGTGGGCGTTTTCGGGCTTCGGTGAGCTGGGCGGGGGGGTGCTGCAGCGCTCCCTCGGGTCGGCGGCCCCGGCCGGTCGGTCGCGGGCGTCGGCGCCCATCGTGCCCGGCGGTGCCGTGGCGGCGGTGTTGATCGAAGGGGACCTCACCCTGGCCGCCAACGCCACCGTCACGGATGTCGACGGAGAGGACGTTCTCGCCTTCGGCCACGCCTTTCTCGGGGCCGGTGCCCTCGACATGCCGCTGGCGACGTCGGAAGTCGTGATGGTGCTGTCCTCGCTGTCGAGTTCCTTCAAGATTTCGAATGTCGGCCCGGTGGTGGGCACCTTCTCTCAGGATCGCCAGGCGGGGATTCGCGGCCGGGTGGGACCGGCGCCGGAGATGATTCCGCTGCGCCTCAGGATGCGCTCCGGCGACGAGCCGCTGGACGAGTACAACGTTCGTCTGGCGCCCATTCCGGCCCTGACGCCGGCGCTGGTTTCCCTGTCGGTGCTCGGCGCTCTGGAGGCGTCGAGCTACCAGAATGGCTTGCAGGGCCTGGACATCACGGCACGCTTCCGTTTGGCCGACTATGAAGATCTCGAAATCGAGCAGAGCTTCGATGGCGGCTCGGCGGTGGCCGAGGCGTCGACCCTGGTGCTGGCCTTCGGCGGCTTCCTGATCCAGAACGCTTTCGAAGAGATCGAGGTCGAATCGATCGAGATCGACGTCTCCCAGTGGCCGGAACCGCGCACCGCTTCGTTGGTGGCGGCCCACGCCGATCGCTCGGTGGTGGCGCCGGGCGATACGGTCCGCCTGTTCTTGGAAACGACGCCGTTTCGCGGGGAAACCGAACGCCGCACCCTCACCTTCGAGGTGCCGGAACACCTGAACGACGGCAAGCTCTACCTGTTCGTCGGCGACGGACCGAGCGTCGACGTGGCCCGTTTTACCCTGGAAAAGGCGGAACCGACCAACCTCGATCAGGCCCTCGAGCGGCTGCGCGCCTATCGCTCGAAGCGGGACCTGGCGCTTTTGGCGGCGGTCGAAGGAGCGGGCCTGGCGGCCGGTGGAGAGCTGCTGCCGGAGCTGCCTCCTTCGATGCGCTCTCTTTGGGGGGCCGCCGGCACCACTGCCTCGGCGTCCGGCGTGCGCCTCAAAATCGTCGCCGACGAGACGGTGGCATCCGAAGTGCCGATCGAGGGGGTTGCCCGTATTGACCTGCAGGTTTCCCGCAAGGCGGCCGGCACCGGAGCGAGGCCGACGCCGACAGGTTCATTGAGCAAGGAGTCCCGGTGAGAAGATTTTCGATTCTCGTATTCGGCCTGAGCGCCCTGTGGACGGCCGCGACGCTAAGCGCGGCGGAAGTGCAGTTCTTTCAGACCGATACCCGTGCCTCCTTCCTCACCGGCACCCTCGACGGGGTGTCCGTCGACACCGCCGGCCGGCTCTCTTTGGGGATGGATCTGGAGCGCACCGTCGCCCTCGAAGAACCCTTCGCCTTCGCCGCCGTCGCTCACCCTCAGGGCGGGGTGGTGGTGGGGACAGGCAATTCCGGCCGGGTGCTCCATGTATCCGAGGCCGGCGAAGTGCGCACCCTGTTCGAAACGGAAGAGCCGCAGGTCTTCGCCTTATGGGTCGACCCGGACGGAACGGTCTACGCCGGCAGCTCGCCCGGCGGCAAGGTTTACCGCTGGCGTGAGGGGAGCGAGGCGCGAGTGTTCTTCGACTCCGGCGAGGTCTACGTCTGGGCGCTCGAGCGCCGCGGTGAGGATCTGCTGGTCGCCACCGGCACCACCGGCAAGCTCTTTCAGGTGGACCCGGAGGGTGTCGCCACCACCCTCCACGACCTGGGGAGCGGCCACATCCGCACCCTCTCCGTTCGCTCCGACGGCTCGGTGCTGATCGGCACCGCCGGGGAGGGCCTGGTGCAGCACCTCCGCGGATCCGGCTCGAAGGTCCTCGTGCGCACCCTGTACGACGCCGACGAGCCGGAGATCGTCGCCCTGGAGGAGTCGCCGGACGGAACGATCTACGCGGCCGCCCTGGCGTCGGAATCGAGTCTGGTGGACCTCTCCTCCGGCAATGGCTCGTCCAGCTCCGATGACGATGATGAGGATCAGGCCGAGGGCGGTTCCGTCAAGGTGGTCGAAGGGAGCTCCGCCGGCAGCCGCCGGAGCGGCTACCAGGGACCGCGCACTCGGTTGCTCGACATTGCGCCCTCGGGGGCGGTGGAAACCCGCTGGGAGACGGACAACGAAACGGTCTTCGACCTCGCCTGGCGCAGCGGCCGCCTGTGGGCGGCGACCGGCCTCGAAGGGCAGGTCTTTTCCTTCGATGGCGACGAGCGGGTGCTCGAAGCCACCGTCGAGGATCGTCAGATCGTCGCCCTCGTCGAAGCGGAGGAAGGTGCCGGCCCAACCTTTGTCACCAGCAACGCCGCAGCCGTTTACCGTCCCACCGGTCGGGAACGGGCGGTGGGCACTTACCAGAGCGTGGTGCTCGATGCCGGCCAGCTCGCTCGCTTTGGCACCCTCCGCTGGCGTGGCGAGCTGCCGCCCGGGGCCGAGCTGCAATGGTCCGTGCGGAGCGGCCTGAGTGCGACGCCGGACGCCACCTGGTCCACTTGGCAGAAGGGCGTGTCGCGGCAGGTCGACCGACCCACCGGCGGCGTCGCTCTGGCGGAGGTGGCGCTGGCCGAGATCGCTCCCCCCGGCCGCAGGCTGCAGTGGCGCGTGCGCCTTGCCGCCGGCCGAGGTGCGGCCGGCCGAGGTGCGCCGGTGGTGTCCGCCGTCGAGGTGAGCTATCGCCAGGTCAATGTGGCGCCGAAGATCACCGCCTTCCAGGCCCTCGACCCGGGCGAGGTGCTGGTGCGCAGTAACTTCAATCCGTCGAATCAGATCTACGAGCCGGCGAGCCCCAACCGCGACGGCATCTTCACCACCGTCGGCGAGGACGACGGCAAGACCGATGCGCGCCTCAAGACCCTGTGGAAGAAGGGCTACCGCTCGCTACGCTGGACCGCCGAGGACGGCAACGGCGACGAGCTGCGCTACCGACTGTCGGTGCGACCGGAGGAAGCGACCGCCGCCGATCCCTGGATGGTGGTCGAGGAGGATCTCGAGGCGACCCACTACAGCTTCGATGCGACCGCCCTGCCGGACGGCATTTACCGCTTCCGGCTGGAGGCCGACGACAGAGAAGGCAACGAGGGCGGTGAACCGGCCAGCGAGACGCAGGTGACCGGCCCGGTGCTGATCGACCACACGGTTCCGGAGTTGGCCGCCACCTTCTGGCGCGGCACCACCGCGACGGTGGAACTGGTCGATCGCTGGAATCCCCTGCGCCAGCTCGAAGTGAGCGTCGACGGCGAGGCTTGGCGGGCCGTTCAGCCGACGGACGGCCTGCTCGACGGCCGCCGGGAGTCGGTGGAGGTGGAAGTGCCTTCCGAAGCGCGCCTCGTCCTCCTGCGGGCAATGGACGCGGCCTTCAACGTCAAGACCTTCGATCTGCGGAAGGCGCAGTCGGACGGAGCGAGCCGATGAGTGGAATCGCCATCTACCCGGGCTCCTTCGATCCCATCCACAACGGCCATCTGGACTTGATCCAGCGCTGTGTGCCGATCTTCAACGAGGTGGTGGTGGCGGTACTGCGCAACGAGGAGAAGAGCCCGATGTTCTCGGTTCGGGAGCGGGTGGCGATGATCTCCGAGGTGCTCAAGCCCTACCCGTCCTGCCGGGTGGAAACCTTCTCGGGGTTGCTGGTGGACTTCGCCGATCAGGTGGGGGCGCGGGTGGTAGTGCGCGGCCTCCGGGCCGTGTCGGACTTCGAGACGGAGTTCCAGATGGCGCTGATGAACCGCCGTCTGGACCCGCGGGTGGAAACCCTGTTCATGATGCCGCGGGAGGACTACACCTACCTCTCCAGCCGGCTGCTCAAGGAGGTGGCCTCCCTCGGCGGCAAGCTGGAGGGCCTGGCGCCGGAGGTCGTCCTCGACCACCTGGCGAACCGCCTCGCCGAGTCGCCCAACCCGTAGATGAACTGATCGCCGAACCCCGCTTCCCTTGACGCCGCTCGATTCATTTCTCCTCCGCCTGCCGAAGGCGGAACTGCACGTCCACCTCGAAGGGTCGATGCCGCCGGCCACCCTCTGGGCGCTCGCCCAGCGTCACCGCATCGACCTGCCGGTGAGCGGTCCGGAAGGGCTCGACGAGTGGTTCCGGTTTCGCGACTTCGAGCACTTCGTCGAGGTCTACCTGACGCTGTCCCGTTGCCTCAAGGAGCCGGAGGACTTCCGGTTGCTGATGGCGGACTTCCTCACCGAACAGGCGCGCCAGAACATCCTCTACACGGAAGTCCACTTCACCCTCGCCACCCACATCGGCAACGGTGCCGACGGTAGAGCGGTGCTCGACGCCTTACACGAGGCGATGGAGGACGGCCGGCGGCGTCACGGTATCGGCATCCGGCTGATCCTGGACATCGTGCGCAACGCCCCCCTGTCGCACGCCGACTCGACCCTCGAATGGTCCCTCGCCGGCCGCGATCGGGGGGTGGTGGCGATGGGCGTTTCGGGAATCGAGAAGGGCCTTCCCAACGAGCCCTACCGCGAACATTTTCGGGCCGCCGAGGCGGCGGGCCTGCGCTGCGTCGCCCACGCCGGCGAACATGCCGGCCCGGAGTCCATCCGGTCGGTGTTGGAGGTCTGCCGCGCCGAGCGCGTCGGTCACGGCGTGCGGGCGGTGGAGGATCCGGCGCTGGTGGCGGAGCTGGCCGCGAGCGGTATTCCCCTCGAAGTCTGTCCGACCTCGAACGTGCGGCTGGGGGTTTTCCCCTCCCTGGCCGAGCACTCCTTCGACGCCCTCCACCGCGCCGGCGCCGCGGTAACCGTCAACTCCGACGATCCACCGCTCTTCGGCACCACCCTGACGGACGAATACCGCGCCCTGGCGGTCACCTTCGGCTACACACCCGTGGAACTGGTGGAGTTCGCTCGCCGCGCATTCGAGCACGCCTTCCTGTCGCCCGAGGAGCGGGGGCACTTCGAGAGGCGCTTCGAGCGGGAAACCGCCGCTCTGGCCCAAGAACTGGGAATCGACCTCAATCCGTCCGCGGCGGCGGGCCCTTAGCCCGACTTTCTCCCCAGCCTTCTGCTGCGCGGGCGGATGCACCTGTATCTGCGGCGTCTTTTGGCCTCTCCGCTCCTCGACGCACTTCGAGCACGCCTGCGTCGCTTCGAGAACCTAATTCCTTGCAGCTACAGGTGCCTTCGCCCTCTCGCTACGAAGTTGGTGAGAAGGTCGGGCTAACCAACGCCTCCAGCCGATCCGCCGCCCGCGGCGCGATGCGCTCCCGGTCGTAGCGGGATTCCACCTGCCGGCGGCCGGTCCAGCCGAGTACCTGGGCGTGCGCTCGATCGTCCAACAGCGTCTTCAAGGCGAACCACCACTCCTCGGAAGTGCGCGGCAGGTAGCCGGTCTTGCCGGGCACCACCACTTCGAGGTTCGCCCCCACCGGCGAGGCCACACAGGGCAGGCCGGCAGCCATGTACTGCAGCAGCTTGAAGGCGCACTTGCCGCGGGTCCAGGCGTCGTCGGCCAGGGGCATCAGGCCGACGCCGGCGGTGGTCAGGGCTTCGACCTCGCCCTCGAGGCTCCAGGGCACGAACTCGATCGGTACCTCCGGCCAGGACGGTGCTTCCGACGAGACGATGCGCAGCTTGACGTCCGGCATCTCCCGGGCCAAGCGCTCGAAGACCGGGCGGAAGGGTTCCAGGTACAACAGGTTCTCCGGCAGGCCGATCCACACCAGGGTGCGCGGCTGCCGGTTGGGCGGCGCTTTGGAAGGATACCTAGTCACCTCGACGGCGGTCGGGGTGATGGCGAGGCGCTCCGCCGCGGCGCCGGTGGCCCGCGCCAGCTCCCGGTTGCCGGCCAGGATCAGATCGGCCGCGCGGCAGGTAGTCAGGAACTTGTGCCGCCGCATCCAGGAGCGGTCCGGCGCCTGGCCGATGCGTTTCGGCTTGCGCAGGTAGATGGCGTCGTCGAAGTCGAAGGCCACCCGCCGCGCCCAGCGGCGCAGCAAAGGGCCTTCGCCGGGGGCCAGGTTGAGCTTGGCGATCACCAGCAGGTCGGCCGCCTTCAGGGCCGCGCGGCGCTCGACGATGCGCCGCAGATACCGTCCCCGGGGCAGGATTTCCGTTTCGCACCGCCAGCCGCGCCGGCGCAGCTCCTCGATCACCGGCTCCAGGCGCAGCCGGAAGGAGGGCACCTGGCGGTCGTAGCTCCAGAAGAGGGCGGTGGGAGTGCTGGAGGGAGACTCGGGCATCGGGGAGTAGGGGATCACCGGCGAACTCGCTCAAGTGTAGAACGGATTGGGTTTCGGTTGCGGTCAGCCCGGTGATCGGGAGAGGATGGGGCCTCGACGATATTGCTTCCAAACCAGGCCCATAGGAAATTCCCGCATGGCTTTTGAAATACCCTTGCCGGTCACTTGGTACACCGCCGAAGAAGATCCGGAGGCGCAGGAAACCCGCGAGTGGCTCGAAGCCCTCGAAGACGTGGTCGAAACCCACGGCCCGGAGCGCGCCGAGTTCCTGATCAAGCGCCTGATCGGCGCTGCCTACCGCCACGGTCTCGACTTCCCGTTCGTCGCCAGCACCCCCTACGTCAATTCCATTCCCCTGTCGGAGCAGCCGGACTATCCTGGCGACCGCGACCTCGAGCGGCGCATCAAGAGCTTGATCCGCTGGAACGCCATGGCGATGGTGGTGCGGGCGAACAAGAAGGTCGACGGCATCGGCGGCCACATCTCGACCTTCGCGTCGTCGGCGACTCTCTACCAGGTCGGCATGAACCACTTCTTCCGGGGCCGCGGCGAGGGCGGCTTCGCCGGGGACTCGGTGTATTTCCAGGGGCACGGTTCGCCGGGTATATACGCCCAGGCCTACCTCGAAGGGCGCATCGGGGTGGAGAAGCTTCACAACTTCCGGCGGGAACTCGAGGCGGGCGGCGGCCTGGCCTCCTACCCGCACCCGTGGCTGATGCCGGACTTCTGGGAGTACCCCACCGTATCGATGGGCCTGGGGCCGATCAGCGCCATCTACCAGGCGCGGTTCAATCGCTACCTGGCGGACCGCGGCATTGTCGACACCGCCGGCCGCAAGGTGTGGTTCTTCATGGGAGACGGCGAGTCCGACGAGCCGGAGTCGCTGGGCGCCATCACCCTGGCGTCGCGCCAGAAGCTCGACAATCTGATCTTTGTCATCAACTGCAACCTGCAGCGCCTGGACGGACCGGTGCGCGGCAACGGCAAAATCATCCAGGAATTGGAGACCATCTTCCGCGGCGCCGGCTGGAATGTGCTCAAGGTGATCTGGGGCGACGACTGGGATCCGCTGCTGGCGGCGGACGACTCCGGCCTGCTGCGCCGCCGCATGAACGAAGTGGTCGACGGCCAATACCAGAAGTACACCGTCGAGTCCGGTGGCTACATCCGCGAGGATTTCTTCGGCAAATACCCGCAAGTCCTGAAGCTGGTCGAGCACCTGTCCGACGAGAACCTCCAGAAGCTACGCCGCGGCGGCCACGATCCGGCCAAGGTCTACGCTGCCTTCAAGGCCGCCGCCGAGCACCAGGGTCAGCCGACGGTGATCCTCGCCAAGACCATCAAGGGATACGGCTTGGGTGAAGCCGGTGAGGGGCGCAACGTCACCCACCAGCAGAAGAAGCTCAACGAAGATGAACTGCGCAATTTCCGGGATCGCTTCGACATCCCGATTCCCGATGACCAACTCGGCGAGGCGCCTTTCTACAAGCCGCCGGAGGACAGCGAGGAGATCCAATACCTCAAGGAGCGCCGGGCGGCCCTCGGTGGGCCAATTCCCGTCCGCAAGGTGTACGCCCAGGGAATGCCCCAGCCGCCGAAGTCGATCTACGACGACTTCATCAACGGCATCGATCGTCCCGTGTCCACCACCATGGCCTTCGTGCAGGTGCTCTCCAAGCTGTTGAAAGACCAGGAGATCGGCGATCGCATCGTGCCGATCGTGCCGGACGAGGCGCGCACCTTCGGCATGGAGTCGCTGTTCCGCCAGAGTGGTATTTACTCGTCGGTGGGGCAGGTCTACGAGCCGGTGGATGCCAAGATGCTCCTCTACTACAAGGAGGCGAAGGACGGCCAGATTCTCGAGGAGGGGATCACCGAAGCCGGTTCCATGGCGTCGTTCACCGCCGCCGGTACCGCCTACGCCACCCACGGCGTGGACATGATCCCGTTTTTCATCTTCTACTCGATGTTCGGCTTCCAGCGCATCGGCGACTCGATCTGGGCCTTCGCCGACATGCGGGGCCGGGGCTTCCTGCTAGGCGCCACCTCCGGCCGCACCACCCTGAATGGCGAAGGTTTGCAGCACGAAGACGGCCACAGCCACATCCTGGCGACCACCGTGCCCAACCTGCTGGCCTACGATCCGGCCTACGCCTACGAACTCGCGGTGATCATTCAAGACGGCTTGAAGCGCATGTACGAGGATCGCGAGGACATCTTCTACTACATCACCCTGTGCAACGAGAACTACGAGATGCCGGCCATGCCGGAGGGTTCCCGGGAGGGCATTCTCAAGGGGCTCTACCGGCTGCGCGAGGCGCCGGAAGGCTCCGGCGACCGGCCGCGGGCGCAGCTCTTCGGCAGCGGCCCGCTCTTGAACACCGCCCTCGAAGCGCAGCAGATCCTGTCCGAGAGCTACGGCGTGGCGGCCGACGTGTGGAGCGCCACCAGCTATAAGGAACTGCGGCGCGAGGCGCTCGAAGCCGAGCGCTGGAACATGCTGCACCCGGGCGAAACCCCGCGGTCGCCCTATGTGACGCAACTGCTGGAGAACGCACCGGGGCCGGTGATCGCCGTCTCCGACTACATGAAGCTGGTGCCGGATCAGATCGCCCGCTGGGTGCCTAACGGCATCTTCCCGTTGGGCACCGACGGCTTCGGCCGTAGCGAAACGCGCGAGGCGCTGCGGCGCTTCTTCGAGGTCGACGCCGCCCACGTGGTGGTGGGCACCCTGTCTTGCCTGGCACGGAAGGGCGAGATCGATCCGGCGGTGGCCGGCAAGGCGATTGCCGACTTTGGCATCGACCCGGACCGCCCGGATCCGATCCGTTCCTGAGGCAGATCTCTTCGCCACGTCGAACCGTCGCTTTCCGGAAGACCGAACCTCTGGGGCCGAGCCGGCGCGCGGGAATCAAATTTGCACGTATGATGGGCAACGAATAAAACCGTGGGCGCCGAGCCGAAGTGCACGCGCGGCATCTACCACGACAAGGAGGAGAGTCATGAAGGTACGTACTGGTTTTGCAGTCTTTTTCGCCGCAGTCGCATTTCTCGCCCTGCCGCTTCTCGCCACCGCCGCCGAGTGGTCGGTGGACACGTCCCACAGCCATGTCGGCTTTTCGGTGCGCCATTTCCTGACTCAGGTGCCCGGCCGCTTCAATGACTTCGAGGGCACCATCGTCTACGACGCCGACGAGCCGTCCAACTCGTCCGTCGACATCACCGTCGACGCGGCGTCCATCGACACCGCCAACGAGAATCGCGACGGCCACCTGAAATCCGAGGACTTCTTCCACGTGGAGAAGTACCCCCAACTCAGCTTCAAGAGCACCGCCGTCGAAAGTTCCGGCAGCACCCTTCAGGTGACCGGCGACTTCACCATGCACGGCGTCACCAAGTCGATCACCGTGCCCGTCGAGGTGCTCGGCGTGATGGGCAAGAAGGCCGGCTTTTCGGCGGAGTTCACGGTCGACCGCAAGGACTACGACGTGTCCTGGAACCGCGCCCTCGACCAGGGCGGCACCATCCTCGGCGACGAGGTCAAGGTGCGGATCGATGTCGAAGCGGACTTGGTCGTAACCGAGGCCGAAGGCGACCAGGCCAGCCGCTGAAAACGACGGCTCAGGATGGATCTTCCGAGGCGGTCGGGCAGTCCCGGCCGCCTTTTCTCTTGCTGGGGAAGTGCCGCCGCGAGACGATAAACTCCACTCATCCATGAAACTCAAAACGGTGCTGCGGGACGCTCTGTTCCTCAATTGGGCCTTGCCGGTCGAAGCCTTGCCGGAGTTGCCTTCGCCACTGCGGTATGAACTCCACCGGGTCGAAGGGGAGGACGTCGTCTTCGCCTCGGCTCTGCTCTCCCGGCAGTTCGGCCTCCACCGTCTTTCGCTGCCGTTCTTCCGCCTCTCCTATCCGCAACTCCACCTGCGCTTCTGCGTCCTCGATGGCGTGCGCATGCCGTCGTTCTTTGTCGGCACCCTGCTGGTGCCCGCCTGGGTGGCGCCGGCAACGGCGCTGCTGGCCCGGCAGCCCTCTACCGGGGCGCGCTTTCGCTTCCCGGAGCCGGCTGAGGAGGGCGACGACCACTCTTGGTCCTGGAGCGTCACCAACGGCACCGCCCTGGAAGTCGAAGCGCGTTTCGGAAGCCCACCGGGCGGCGGCCGCCCGGACTTGGGCGACTGGCGCCAAACGGTGGCCTACTTCCTGGAGCGGGAGCGGAGCTACGTCCAGGTAGGCGACCGCCTCCGCCGTCTCGAAGCGGCGGTGCCGGAGGTCGAGGTCAGCCCCGTATCGGCCGAGGTGCACGACGCGGCCCTTCTCGCCGAGCGCTACCCGGGCGTACTCTGGCCGGCCCTGCACTCGGCCTGGCTCTGCCACTCCATGCCGCTGTCCTTCGAATTCGGCACCATGCCCGTCCCTCGGCTCCGCCGGCGGGCGATTCCCCAGGCGGCGGCTAGCTCGCGTTCGCGGGTTTAGCCGCCCGGTAGCCGCTGCTCGCCCACGCAGTATAGGCACTACTGAAATCTACACCGAGTGACGTGCTCCCCAGTTTGAACCCACTGTCAACTGGAATATTTCACCTTCAGGCGCTCCCAGAAGCAGCGTTTCTCTTCGTTGTTGGCAGCGAGGCGGATGTCGGTGTACCCGACAGGAGCCTCCCCCCTTGGGCAAACT
>JBCCEF010000024.1 GCA_039030395.1 Acidobacteriota bacterium | reverse complement strand
GAGACGCGCCGGGTCAGCCACATCTTCCTGCGCTGGACGGACCCGCAGAATCGTCAACCGGTGCTCGACCGCCTCGCCGCGATTCGCCGGCAGGCCCTCGACGGTCGGCCCTTCGAGCTCCTCGCCCGCGAGCACTCGCAGTCCGAGACCCGCCATCGCGACGGCCTGGTGGGCTTCGTCGAGCGCGGCGTGTTTCCGGCCGACTTCGACCGGGTCGTTTTCGACCTCGAGCCCGAGGTGCCGAGCGAGGTGCTGGCCACCGCCGACGGTGCCCACCTGATCTACGTCCACAACATTCTCGAAGCGCGCGATGTCGCCTTCGAAGACGTCCGCGACCTGCTGCGCCGGGAGCTCCTCGTCGAGCAGCGCTTCGAGCGCCTGCGCCAGGCGGCCGCAGCGGTGCCGGCACCGGACGAGCTGCGGATGATCGACCGCGACCGCCTGCCAGAGCTGATGCGATCGGCACCGGACGAGCAACCGCTACTGCGCGTCGGCGAGGTCCAGGTGACCGCTGGCGAGCTGCGCCAGCAGCTTCTTCCCCTCGGCCGGCAACTCGGCGACCTCGCCGACGAGGAGCTGCCGGCGGACCTGCTCCAAGAGCTGCGGGATCGCGAGATCCTCTTCCAGCACCTGCTCGCCCGAGAGCAGGCCGGCGAAGACCTCGAGCTGCCGGACGAGCAGATCGCGGCGGCCCAGCGGCGCCAGCTGATCCAGCACGAGGCGCAGCGACGGATGACCGAGCGACTCGCCGCCGACAGCGAACTCCTCGAAGGCTTTCGGTCCGAAAACGCGCTGCGTTTCTCCACTCCGCTGCGCTTCGTCATCGAACGTCTCACGGTGCCCGCCGAGCCCGCGGGCATGGCACGCCTGGAGGCCGCCCGGAAGGCTCTCGACGCCGGCACCCTGACGCTCCAAGATCTGGCCACCGAGCTCGGCGGCGAGGTCGAGTCGACCGGATGGGTCAGCTTAGGTCAGCTCGCCGCCGGCGATCGCCGGGCGGTTCAGTTCGCCCCTCTGCTGCGGCCAGGAGAGCACTCGCCGCCCTATGTCGCCGGCCCGGTGATGACCCTGTTCGCCGTTCGCGATCGAGTCGAGCCGGAGGCCCTGCCGCTGGCGGCCGTCCGCCAGCCGGTGATCGACGCCTACCTCGAGCAACACGGCCGGCGCCTCTTCCGCGAGCTCACCGACGAGTTGCTCGCCGAGGCCGGATTCACTCTCGCGGCGTCGCCCTGAATTCGACCGCGAGACCCTGCCACCACTCGGCGATGAAGGCGGCGCGCTGCGCCGCCGCCTTCTCCTCAACCAGGAGCCGGCGAGCGCGAGCGCGAGCCTCGGCGAAGGTCGCCGGCCGCGGCGCTTCGAAGCCGCGCAGCTCGATCAACAGGAAGCGCGAGCGCTGGTCGTCCTGCACCCACTGACTGCGTTGCCCCGGCTGCAGACGTTCGAGAGCTCGCAAGCCATCGATGCCGAGGCGACGAATCACCGCCGATCGCGGCAACCAACCGAGGTCGCCATCGCCCAAGTGAGCCGAGTGCTCCCGGACCAGCTCGGCGAAGGTCACCTCGCCCGCTTCGAGGGCGGCGAGCAAGCCCAGGCCGAGGTCGAGGGCAGGCCGCGGATCGACGGCTTCGAAGGGCAGCTCCAGGAGCCCGAGGCGATAGTGGGCCGGGCGCTCGAAGCGCTCGGGATGGGCCTCGAAGAAGGCCTCGACGTCACGCTCTTCGACGGCGCCGCGACGCTCGCCGACATGCTTTGCCAGCGCCTTGGCGGCCAGCAACCGGGCACGGGACCAGCGTACCTGCTCGGCCATGGCCGCGCTGCCGAGGCCACGCACGGCGACCTCGCGAATCGCCAATCGCTGGCGCAAGAAGGGCTCGACTCGCCGCTCGATCTGATCGCGGTCGAGAGTCCGTAGACGGTCCACGGCGGCCGGAGACGCCGTCTCCTCCGGCAGAGCCAAGACCAGAACCTCGGCGACGGTCAGCCGACCGCCGAGAAACTCCACCAAGACGGCTTCCGGCTCGGCCTCGTCCCCGCTGTTCTCGCCGGATCCATCGAGCCGGCCCCAACGCCAGCGAGGCGCCGCCGCGGCCAGCAGATGCTCCTCCATGGCCGCCCAGTCGCGCCGCGAGGCCTGTTGGCGCAGCGAACGACGGGCGATCTGACGCAGGTCGTCGGCGCTGCGCTCGACCGCTTCGAGCACCGATTCGCAATAGAGCAGGGTGAGACCCTCCGGCCCGGACAGCACCGCGCTGACCTCGCCGGCTTCGAGAGCCATGGCGATGCGGTCGACCTCCGGCCGCAAGTCGCCGGCGCGCACGTTGCCGATCAATCCACCGCGTAGCCGGGTTCGGGAGTCGGACTCGGCCTCCGCCAAGGCGGCGAAATCGGCCCCGGCGAGCACCTGCCGCCGCAGCTCGTCCATGCGCCGTCGTAACGCCGCCTTTTCGGCCGCCGAAGCGTTCTGCGGGAAGCGCTTGAAGAGATTCCGCAGCCGCACCCGCCGCGGCAGGCCACGGGTTCCCTGGATCTCCTCGACCTTGGCTGCGACTTCCGCATCGCCAATGCGAATCGCCTCGTCGACGTGGCGGCGCAGCGCCTGGAGGGCGATCTGCCCCTCGGCCCGGGCGAGGTCGATGCGATGCGCGGGCTCGCGATCGAGGCCCAGGCGCTCAGCTTCCTGCGCCAAGCTGCGCACCAGGAGCAACTGCCGGACGGCTTCTTCCTCGCGGACCGCGGCACCCCCTTCGGGCATGCCGTGCTGGCGCCAGCTGGCGAGCTCTCGGGCCGTCACCGCGGCTCGGAAATGGGCCAGCGCTGGCGCCTCATCCTCGGCCGCGGCGTGGCCGGTGATCGCGACAACGCCCACCAAACCCAGCAGCGAAAGCCACAGCACGCACCGCCGAAGCCGCAGAGAAGCGACCGCCGAGGGCCCGGGTTGGAGTGTCATCGAGATCCGCTCTGCCATGGCGCGGGGCAGTATAGCGACGGCTTTGCGGGTTAGAGTCCCGCCATGGCGTCTCCGGCCCCTCTGAGCGATCGCCCGCGCTGGCGCCTGTTGCTGCTCTGCTTCGTGCTCTCCGGCGCCGCGGGGCTGATCTACCAGAGCGCCTGGATGCAGCAGCTCGGGCTGGTGTTTGGCGCCTCGGAGCTGGCGGTGGCCGCGGTGCTGGCGGCCTACATGGGCGGCCTCACCGCGGGAGCGCTGCTCGCCGGTCGCTGGCTGGTCCACCTGCAGCGGCCCTTGCTCGTCTACGCCCTGCTCGAGGTCGCCATCGCTGGCGCGGCCCTGGCGGTGCCCACCGGCCTCGACCTCGCCACCGACCTGCGCGCCGCCTTCTTCGGCGGCCCCGACCTCGACGCCGTCGGCGGTCCCGGCTCGGGCCTCTTCTACCTCGTCGCCACCTTCGCCGTGCTGGCGGTGCCGACCCTTTGCATGGGAGCGACGCTGCCGATCCTCAGCCGCTGGGCGGTGCGCTCGGACCAGCAACTCGGCCCGCGCATCGCCCTGCTCTACGGCGCCAACACCGCCGGCGCCGCCGCCGGGGTCCTCGCCGGCGCCTTCTGGCTGCTGCCCAAGCTCGGCCTCGGGTTGACCGTCTGGGTCGCCATCGGCCTCAACGGCTTGGTCGCCCTGGCCGCCTGGGGCATGGCGCGAGGCCCGCGAAACTCAACCCCTACCCCGGACGCCGAGGCCTCACCGAGAACCGACTCCCGAAACGAAGCCCCGAGCGGCCAGCGCTGGGTGCTGCCGGCGATCGCCGGCTCGGGCTTCATTGCCTTCGGCTGGGAGGTGGTCTGGAGCCGCCTGCTGGCCCACCTGCTGGGCGGCAGCATCTACGCCTACGGCCTGATGCTGGCGACCTTCCTGGTCGGCATCGCCGCCGGCTCCCTGCTGGCGACGACCTGGGCGCGCGACGCCCGGCGCGCCGGTCTCGGCTTCGTCGCAGCCCAGCTCGGCGTCGCCCTCGGTTCGTGGGGCGCCTTCCTCGCCCTCGACGGCCTCGCCGGCATGCTCCAGCCCGGACCCGAGCGGTTGATGCCCTCGGCCCTGGTCGCCGCCCTCGTGCTGCTTCCCGGAGCGCTGATGATGGGCGCCGCCTTCCCCTGCGCCGTCCGCCTGCGAGCCGCAGGAGCCGGCGCGGCCGGCACCGCCAGTGCCCAGGTCTATGCCTGGAACACCGTCGGCGCCATTGCCGGCGCGGTGGCGGTGGGATTCTTCCTGCTGCCGGCCTGGCGCTTCGCCGGGATGGCGACGGCGCTGATCGCCGGCAGTCTGGCCCTGGCCGCCGTCAGCGCCCAGGCCACTCACCGGCGCCGCGGCTGGAGCCTCCTCCTCGCCGCCGGCGCCGCCCTCGCCCTGCTGCCCCCGCCCACCCCCTGGCGCACCCTGCGCACGGCGCCGATCAGCGGCCGCGTCGCCGAGGGCGAGGTCGCCTACTACGCCGTCGGTCGCAGCTCGACGGTGTTGCTCTACCGCGACGGCCGCGGCCATCGCCTGACCACCAATGGGCTGCCCGAGTCCCTGATCCAGGCTCCCGGCGGCCTTCCCGGAAGGCTGGCGGTGGCCCAATGGCTGTCGCTGCTGCCGGTGGCGGCGAGGCCGGAAGCGCGCTCGATGCTGATCGTCGGTCTCGGCGGCGGCCTCACCGTCACCTCCGTCGCCCCCACCATCGAGCGCCTCGACGTCGTCGAGCTCGAGCCGGCGGTGGTCGCCGCCAACCGCATCATCGCCGGCGAACGGGCGACGGATCCGCTGGCCGATCCCCGCCTGCGCCTCTACCAGGACGACGCCCGCAGCGCCCTCGAGCTCGCCACCGGTCGCTACGACGCGGTGGTCTCCCAGCCATCGCACCCGTGGACCGCCTCCTCCTCCCATCTCTACACCCGGGAGTTCTTCGAGCGGGTCGACCGCCGGCTGGCGGAAGATGGCGTCTTCGTGCAGTGGATCGGCCTCAAGTTCGTCGACGAGCCTCTCCTGCGCTCGCTGGTTGCCAGCCTGAACGCGGTCTTTCCCTTCGTCGAGGTCTACACGCCGGGCAACGGCGGGGCGCTGCTGTTCCTCGCCGGTCGCCAATCCCTCGGACTGGACGCGGACGGCTTCGCGGCGGCTCGCGACCTGTGGCACCGGCTCGGCGTGCTGCAGCCGCAAGACCTCGATCTGGCGCGTCGCCTGACGGCCGACGACAGTCGCGCCTTCGCCGCCGGCGCCGCCTTGACGACGGATCGCCGCAACCGGCTGCAGATCCGCTCGCCAAAGGTGCTGGTGGCGGATCGCCCGCCGAGTGTCGAGGAGCTTTTCGGCGACTACGATCCCCTGCGACCCGCGATGAAAAGCGACGCCGCCGTCGTCCTGATCCGTCGGCTGCTGGGGCGCCGCCAGATTCAGCGGGCGCGGCGACTCGCCTCCGAGATCGCCGATCCGGCGGCCCGCCGCATCGCCACCGGCCTCGTCGACCTGGCCGAAGGCCGCCGGCCGCGCGGACGGGGGGCACTCCTCGGGCCGGCGGTCGGCCCGTGCAGTCCCTCCGACACCACCGAGCGAGAACGGCTGGCGGCGCTCCTCGCCCTCGAACGCCCGGCCGCCATCCGGGGCAACCGGCCGGAGCTGGTCGCGCAGGCCACCTCCTGCGACGACGCCTTCGCGGTGGTGCTCGAAGGCTGGCGCCAGCTCGCCCTGCGAAGTCCCGAGCGGATCGCCGCCTTCGACGACCGGCTCGCCGCCGTCACGGTCGACCATCCCCTCCATGGCGCAGCCACCATCCTGCGCCTCCGATGGCGACGGCAGAGCTCCGAGGCGAACTATCACCGCCAAGGTCTCGGTCTCCTCGAGCCGCTCCTCTCACCGCGACCCCGCGGGCCGGCCCTGCTCGCCGAGCGAGTCCTCCTCGCCGCCGGTGCCGGCGACCGGGACGCCCTCGAAGACGCCCTCGAAGAGCTCAAGAAGGCGCCGCCAGGGGTGATTCGCTCTGCTCTGCAAGCACTCCCGAGGATCAGCACCGAGCGGTCGCCGCCTCGGGAAGTGCTGGAAGAGTTCGTCGCAACATTCAGTGCCGAAAGTGAGGAACCTTGAGCACCTGGAATTTGGTCAGCCAAGCCTGCCGAACATCTGCGCCGAGTACGGAAGAAGGCAGATGAATTGCTAGATCGACAGCCGGTAGCCCACACCTTGATGGCATCTTCCGGGAACATTGAGTGGCGTGGTCTCGGTGTTTACGACCGCCTCAAGGGACATGAAAATACCTAAGGGCTGATGAGCTTGCGATTGACCGCGACGATCAAGGAGAGACAAAGTCCTAAGAGATAGCCGGCTGGTGCAAATAGAAATATCAAGGGAGGTCTTCGTCGAGCGGATTTGACCCACGAGAGACTGCCATCGAACTGCCCACGCACCGACAACACCTTCGTCGGAACCGCTACACCTCCCTGAGTTGTCTGCTTTGATGGAGTTTTGGCGTCAGCTCACCCTCGGAGCCGCGCCGCTGTGGCGTTGATCTCGCGGGAGTCGAGAACCTCACCGTTCATTTGCTGGCGTACCGCGACGATCATCGCCTTGCCGACTTCCGCGTTCGAAGTGGCTCCACCGAAGGCCCGGAGCAGGGGCGAGAGGGGGGTGAACAAGGCGTAGGCGAAACAATAGAGCCTCCCGCGGAGCTGCGCCCCATGGAGCCCACGGATAGAGGCGGGTCGAAACACTACGACGCCCGCAAGGCCCAGCGCTCGCAGCTCGTCCTCGGTGCGTTTCTTCACCCGCGCCCACATCGCCTTGCCGTCCGCGCCCGAACCGGAGTGGAAGCAGAACCACGCGTTGGGTTTCTGCTCGAGCAGCGTGCCCGCCGCGAGGGCGAAAGAACCCCTAGAAGTTGGTTCCCAGCAACCGATTTGAGAGATCCCAGAGGCCGACAGCTCCCTTTTCGTCGTACGCGTGGGGGACGTATCCACCTTGCCCGATGTCGTCGCTCTCGGCCGGCTTCGAAATCCGGCAGTCTTCGAGATAAAGGCCGGTCTTTCCGTTCAAGCTGGCGCTGGTTGCCGCCCAGCACGAAGTTGCCGCACCTTGCGGGATTGTCTTGTACAGGTGTCCGTAGTCCTTTTGCATCTGCTCCATCGTCCCTTGGATGGATGGATCCAGATTCCTGTCCAGCTCAGTCTGAATGCCTCCGGGATGAACCGCGAAGCTGGACACACCGTGCTCTTTCCAGCGGCGGCCGAGTTCGAGGGAGAACCAGATGTTCGCAGTCTTCGACTGACCATAGGCGGCGAGCGGCTCGTAGGGGCGGCGCTCGTAGTTCGGGTCCTCGAGGTCCACCGGCGAGAACCAATGTCCACCGGACGACAGGTTGATCACTCGCGCGGAGCCGGAAGCCTTGAGCGCCGGGGCCAGAAGGTTCGTCAGCAGGAAATGACCCAGGTGATTGGTGGCGAACTGGCTTTCCCATCCCTCGGCGGTGCGGGTGAGCGGCGGTGCCATGATCCCGGCGTTGTTGATTAACAGATCGAGGGTGCCGTGGCTGGCAAGCCAGGTGTTGGCAAACGACCGAACGGTCGAGGGTCTGTCCAGTTCCAGCGAGGCCGTCTCCGGCTTCCGCCCGGTCGCCGAGTGAATCGCTTCGGCGACGCGGGTTAGCTTCTGGGTCGAGCGGGCCACGAGAGTCAGGTCGGCGCCGCGCGCCGCGAGCGCTCGCGCCGTCTCGGCTCCCAGGCCGGTCGACGCACCGGTGATGAGCACGGTTTTGCCGGTGAGGTCCATTCCACTCAGGACGTCGTCGGTGGTTGAAGAACGATCAAAGGTCATGTTCTGTCTCCTGATGGGGTAGATGAGCGCTCTTGCGCGTTCAGTCGGCGTGCTGCGTGAAGAAGCCGTGCATGGTGGGGAACTGCCTCGTGCGTGCAAGAGCTACGATACAAACCCGGACTGACGAGAACTAGACAGCTCTCGATCGATTTTTTGCCTATTTGCCTCAGCGGCCTTGCAATGGGCGGACTCTCAGCAGACAATCCGTCGATGCGGACCGAAATGATCCGGCGGCTTGTCGCCCGCCATGCACCGACCGATGGAGCCCATGACACGCCCCTCGAAGGAATCCAGCTCTTCAGGCTGACCCATCCCGTGGAGCGTCTGCCAGCGGTGTATTCGCCGAGTGTCTGTGTCGTTGTCCAGGGCAGCAAGCGGGCATACCTGGGCGAGGCCGTTCACGTTTACAGTCCGGGTCAATACCTCTGTGCCACCATGCCGATGCCGGTGCAGGCCGAGGCGTCGGCCGCCTCTCCGGAGAAGCCTCTGCTGGGACTGCTCGTCAGTCTGGAGACGAGAGCGTTTACCGAGACCGTGGTCGAATTCGAGACAGCATCAGTCCCCTTACCTCAGGGAAGGTCCGTCGAAATGGTCCCGGGCCTGGCCGTCGTCCGATGGGACAATGCCTTCAGCTCGGCTCTGCAGCGGATGCTCGAACTTCTGGAGGATCCTCTTGCGCTCCGGGTGCTCGGCCCGGGTCGGCTGCGAGAATTCTTCTTTGCGATTCTCCTCGGAGAGGCGGGGTCCTCGATCCGCAGGACATTCGGGTCTTCCCATGGACTGTCTCGCGCTATGAGTTATCTGCGCGAGAATCTCGACAAGTCGCTTTCGGTCAATGACCTCGCCCAGCGAGCCGGAATGAGCCGGGCGGTTTTCGACCGCCGCTTTCGAGAGGCGACCACGCTTTCGCCTCTCCAGTTCATCAAGAAGCTGCGACTGAACGAGGCCGCGATGCAGATCGCTCAAGGCGTCCACATCGGTCAGGCAGCGGGCAGTGTCGGCTACAGCAGCTTCTCCCAGTTCAGCCGCGAATTTCGCCACCACTATGGGGAAGCTCCTCGAGCTTGGGGAAAGCTGGCCCGGACGAGAACCACCGACACCGAGCTTTCGGCTCTCTAGGCGCTCCATCGGCTCGGGGTCCACAGTAGGATGGGTGCTAGGTACTTCTGACCTCGAGAACGGGGATGCTCTTATGCCGTCGAGCACAGGACCGGTGACACCTAGCGCCGCTGCGGTGGCCACTTCCTCCCGACACTTTCGCCTCCGCGGCAGGATCGAAGGTCGGGATCGGACCTTTTCCCTGCGTCGCGGACTCAACCTCATCGGCCGGTCTACGGGTTGCGATGTGCGCCTGTCGAGTAAGGGTGTCTCGTTCCGTCACGCGCGGTTGACGGTGGGTCCGGCCAGCCCCTGGCTCGAAGATCTGGCGAGCAAGAACGGCAGCTTCGTCAACGGCTCACAGGTTCGGACTGCCCAGCTCGCTCCCGGCGATGCTCTATGGTTCGGTTCGGTCGAACTGACTCTCGAGCGAATCGAGTCCGGCGACACCCTCCTAGCGGTCGACCTGACCGAGTCCGATGAAACCAACGCGTCAGAGACCGCCGCCGGGGCGACGGCAACTCGCCGCCGGTGGCTCAACCGCCAGGCGGTCGAGGGGTGGTTGGGAGCGGTCGCCGCGGTGGGGCAGGGACCGAGTGGCCCCGACGAGCTTCAGGCTGCCCTCGGCTCTGTCGCCGCCGCCCTCGGGGTGCGATCCGCCGTGGTCCTGGAATTGCGCGACGAGATCGAGGTGGTGCTGGCGGCGTGCGGCGAGCTCGATCGGCGGCTACCCGCCCGCCTTCGCGGCTGGCTCGCGACGACTCCACCGGCCCCCGAAGGCATCGCCTTCGATGCCTCCACCGGGCCAAAAGGGGAGTCGCTGACGGCGGTCGCACGCCTCGCTGCCGACAGCCCTCCGTTGGCACTCTGTCTCACCGGTGAGTTCGGGGGTCGAGGCGAGAGTCGGTCGTTGCTGACTTTGTTGGTCCGGCTGATCGAGCAGCGGTTGCGGTCGTCGGCCGATGTGGTTCCCGTCGCCAGCGGAGGACTTCAGGGGTCGAAGGTGGTCTTTCCGAGCGGCTATGTGCCCGGTATTTCAGCGGCGATGAGAAGGTTGCACGCGCAGATCGAGCCGCTGGTCGATAGCGACCTGCCGGCGCTGATCCGCGGCGAGACCGGCGTGGGTAAGGAGTGGGTGGCGAGGATCCTCCATCGGTCGTCGAGCCGCCGTCGCGGCCCGTTCGTCGCCCTCAACTGTGCGGCGGTGCCGGCGGAGCTGCTGGAAGCGGAACTCTTCGGCATCGGCAAGGGGGTGGCGACCGGGGTGAACGCTCGCCGGGGGCGTTTCCTCGAAGCGCAAGGCGGAACGCTGTTTCTGGATGAGATCGGCGATCTTCCGCCGGCTCTCCAGCCCAAGCTTCTGCGGGTCTTGGAGTCCGGCGAGCTGTACCCGGTCGGCGGGTCCGCGGTGACGGTCGACGTGCGGATTCTCGCCGCCACCAACACCGATCTCGCCAAGGAGCAGGACGATCGCTTCCGCTCGGATCTCTACTACCGCCTCGCCGGGGTGGACTTGCTCGTGCCGCCGCTGCGTCAGCGCCGGGAAGACATCCCGATGCTGGTTGAGCACTACCTTCGGCGCTTCTCTCGCGATGCCGGCAAGGCGATCCGCGGCATGACGGTCAATGCCCTCCGTTCCCTGCTGGACTACCCGTGGCCGGGCAATATCCGGGAGCTGGTCCACGAGCTGCGGCGACTGGCCTATGTCTGCCCGGTCGGTCAGGCCATCGAGGTATCCCACCTGGCCGATCAGGTCGTTCGCGGGCGACAGAGCACCGGAGCGATATCCACCGGGGCGACTCCTCCGGCGCCTGGGGCCGCCCACGCGCAGGCGGAGGCCATCGAGGTGTCGCCGGCCGGGCCGCCGGCCGCCCCATCCTTCGCGGATTGGCTGGCGACCGCCAGCGATTTGCGGCTCGAACGGATTGAGTGCGCCGTGCTCGCCGAGGCGCTGGGCCGCACCGGTGGCAATCAGGCCCAGGCGGGCCGGCTCCTGGGGATCTCGCGCATGGCCGTGCATCGGCGCCTCAAGCGCTGTAGCGAACGTGGCTTCTGTTTCGAGGCCGGGCCGGCCGCCGGATAGTTGCCCCAACCTACTCAGGCACCTTTTCCTCCGGTTGCCAGGCGCGTAGCCAGGACGCGAGGTCTTCGGCCAGGCGTCGGCTGGCGGCGCTTCCCCGCGGGGGCAGATCGTCGGCCGCCCGGCGGGCCAGGACGACCGCGCGGTCCCGGTCCCGCGCGACGATGGCCCTGGCGAGGCCGAAGCGGGCGCCGGCCGACAGGCCGGAGAGTTCGGTGTTGGCGCCGGTGAGTTCGATCGCCTGCTCGAACAGCGGCTCCGCTGCCGCTGGCCGGCCGAGGGCGAGCAGAACTTCGCCGCGCGCGATCCGGAGCTGGGCTCGGTGGCTGACCGCCGGTGGCTCGAGAGCCTGCGCCTCCAACTCGGTGGCACGCTCGAGTTCGGCGTAGGCCGCGGTGAACTCGCCGCGTTGCAGCAGCAAGCGTCCCCGGGCCGCCGTGAACAGGAGTCGGTGAGGGCTCGCCGGCGACTGTCCGGCCAGCAGCTCGCCGGCGCGTTCGAGGTGCTCTTCGGCCTGTCCGATCCGCAGATCGAGCAGCGCCGATCTCGCCAGGTCGACTTCCACCGGGAGCCTCAGCGGGTGGCCTTCCTCCAGGTCTACGAGCAGTTCGCGGGCGCGTTCGAGCCGCTCCACGGCCTGTGTGGGTCGGTCTTGCGCAATGAGCAGCTCACCCTCCAGAATCAGCGGGTAGGCGAGCATGGGGTGTTCCCGGGAGTACGATGTCTCGAGCACCGCCGAAGCGCGCGCCAGGAGCGGCAGCGCTTCTTGGAATCGGCCGGCGGTGCCGAGGCGGCTGGCGAGATTGACCAGCGTGTTGGCCAGCAGCGGATTCTGCGGACCAAGCGTCCGTTCCTTGAGATCGAGAGCGCGCTGCAGAAAGGTCAACTGCTCCTCGGGGTTCGGTGAGGAGAAGCCGATGTTGTTGAGAATCTCCACCAGCCGTGGGCTGTCCGAGCCCCAGGCTTTCTCGCCTCGGACCAGCGCCTGGCGCCAGTGCTCGTGGGCCTGCGCCGTGTCACCGGCGCCGTAGGCCGTGAGGCCGAGGCTGGCGAGTACGAGGGCGTAGGTCTCGTGCTGGTCCGGACCGAGGCTGTCCAGCGACGCCTCGGCGAAGCGTACCCACCAGTGAGCGCGCTCGGAATCGCCCAAGTAGTAGCCGAAGGCCTCCGCCAGGCGGCCGTACAGCTCAGCGGTGAGCGCCCGGTCCCCTGCGGCGATGGCATCGGCGAGAGCTCGCTCGAGGCGGTCGGTGCCGGAGGGATCTCCGGTCTCCGAAACCAGCCGCCGTCCGAGCAACATCCGCGCCCGAGCCTGAAGTGGGTAGTAGCCCAAGTCCTCGGCGTCGGCTTCGAGGGCCCGAAGCTCGTCCAGGTCGACCGCCTGGCCGGTTCGCGAGCGGACGACCTGCCGCGCGAGCTGGGCTTCCAGGCGCTCGATCTCTCGGCGCACTGCGGGATCGCCGGGCGGCTGTGAGAAGAGCGCCAGCTCGGCGTCGTTGGCGCAGTCCGCGGTCGCTGAGAGGGACTGCGTCGCTTCGGACGCCGACGCGATCACCGACGGATTCCCGGTGAGTAGCAGGTCGACTAGCGCACGGGCCTCCTGGCGGCGCTGCTCCAGGCAGAGCATCCGCAGATCGAGCAAGCGCTCGGACTGGACGCCGCGGACGCGGGTTGCGAGACAGCCCTCGTGACGGATCCCGAGCCACTCGTTGCGGTAGCGATCGAGAGACTCGGTGACCACCTCGAGCGCCTCTTCGGCGACCGGCGATCCACTGCCCAGCAGGGCGCGCTCGAGGCTCTGCCGGCGATCCGGGTCCCATACCCCGGAAAAGGCCTCCTCGGAGTCGACGCAGGGCGGTTCTTCGGCGATGCGTGGAACGAGCCACGGCGACGCCGCCGCCACCCCAAGGGCGAGCAGCCCCGCCACCGCCCAACGCCGGGTCGGCCGCCTCGCCAAGGCCCCGAGCTCCGCCGAGACCTCCGACATCGAGCGAAACCGCCCGCCGGGCGCGGGATTCAGGGTGCGCTCGACGATCGCCGCGAGGCGGGCCGGGATCCGCCGTGAAGCCAGGTTGCCGGCTCGCGTTGCGGTTTCGGACGGCAACCGTCGAGGCCGCCCGTGGAGGGCTTGGCGCAGCGCGATGCCGAAGCTGTACTGATCGGAGAGTTCGTCCGCTTCGCCGCCGGCGACGACCTCCGGCGCCACGAAGCCTGGCGTTCCGGCGTCGTGCCTTGTGTTCTCGCTCGGTGGCGACTCGCGGCGTTTCGGACCCGTGACCGACCTGACCAGGCCGAAGTCGGCGATCCTCGCCCGGCCGTCCTCTCCGAGCAGGATGTTGCCCGGTTTGAGATCGCGGTGGACGAGCCCTGCCCGATGGGCCGCCGCCAGGCCGTCCGCGACCTCGCGGAACACTCCGACCACCGCCTTCCAGCGCGGCTTGTCGCGCTCCAGCCAGCGGCCGAGGTGGCGTCCGCTGACCAACTCCATGGCGAAGAAGACGCTCTCCTCGTACAGGCCGACATCGTAGATTCGAACGACGTTGGGGTGCGCCAGGCGGGCCAGCGCCCGGGCTTCGCGCAGGAGAGCGTTCTGTCCGTCGATGCTGGTGCGGTCATGGCGCACCAGCTTGAGTGCCACCTTGCGATCGAGGTCCGGGTCGTAGGCGGCGTAGACCGTGCCCATGCCCCCGGTGCCGAGGTGGGACAGCACGACATAGCGCCCGATGCGCCCGGCGGGCGGCAGCGCCTTGGCGGCTTCGGGACCGGTGGCGGGTCGCCCGCCGTCTGGCCGGGGTGGGAGCACCGTCTCGGTCGGTTCGCGTTCCGGCGCCTCCTCCGTGGGTTCTGTCACAACTCTCCGATCCTTCCCGGTACGTCCGCGATCCGTTCCTTCCCGGCAAACGGTTCAGCGCCCGGCAGGGTTACAGGTTCCGAAATCGTGCGTCCTCCGCACGAAGTCGTGCCCCTTCCCCGCACGAAATCGTGCGCCGGCGGGGTGCAACTCGCGGTGGTCCTTGTGTTCCGGCCCCGCCGGGCCGTGGCAGTGCTCTTGCTCTTCGAGGATTCAGGTCCAGGTTTTATTCACCGCGATCGAAGGAGATTCCCGCATGTTATTTCACCGTGTGACACTGTTCACCGCCGCTCGGCGAGCCGCGCTCGCTTTCCTTCTCGTCTTGGTATTTGCAACCCCCTCCGCGGGCCAAACCTTACCCGGAGACAAGAGCGAGGGGGACGGGCTCGCCGGCGAGCGAATCCAATCGCTGCGCGGCGTTCTGCCCAATCAATCCTTCCTCTCCGACGGCGGCGTGGAGTCGATCAACACCGCCAACGGCAACCTGATGCTGAGCATTCCTCTGGGTCAGGTGTTCACGGTCGGTCCCCACATTCGGTACCAGCTCCGGGTCACCAACAACTCGGATGCCTGGGACCACGGCCCGGTGACCCAGCAGAACATCCTCGCGTCGTTGCCCCATCTCAACAGCAATGCCGGTGTCGGCTGGGAGGTGCACTTCGGCCAGCTCTATGCACCTCTGCCGCCGAGCGGATTGGACAACTTGCTGAAGGACACCTGGCCCAACCGCCAGGCGCCGGTCGGCGACCTCAACGATCGCTGGCTTTACGTTTCACCGGACGGTGCGGCGCACTACCTCCACAAACTGCCGGGCTATGACGGCGGCACCGCGCCGGATCGGATCCTGCGCTACAGCAAGGATTCGAGCCAACTCCGGATGCGCCAGCTCGATGCCGACAACATCCTCGTCGAGCATCCCAATGGAGTGGTCTCGCACTTCGAAAGAACCGGAGATCGGCGAGGCACCCTCGGTTGCGGTGGCGGGGTCGACGGCTGCTGGCGCTTCATCAGCATGCGCGACTACTACCAGAACGAGGTCAAGGTCGAGTACTTGGACGCCTCCGGCAAGGAGCGCTGGAAGATCACCGACAGCACCGGCCGGACTCACTCGATCTATTTCCTGCTCGACGCCCAGAGCCGCGGTGGCGGGGATTCCCACCCATCGAGCGGGCTCCGCCTGGACAACGGCGACGAGCTCGGTGACCCGATGCGGTTGGTCGACGAGGTCCACGTTGCGGCGCCCGGCGGCCGAACGGCGATCTACTCCTTCGACTACGACATTCGGACCCTCCAGAGGTCCCGTCCGCACGACCCTTTCGGTTCTCTCGGGCCGGGCTCGTCGACCATCCGGACGCCGCTGCTCAAGAGCATCACCGTACCCGATTCGGAAGGCTACGAAATGAGTTACTACACCGACTTCTTTCGTAGCGGACGTGTCCACCGCATCCAGTTTCCGACCCAGGGCAAGTTCCAGTACGACTACGGAACCTGGCTTTTTCCCACCGCCTGCGTTTACCGAGTGGACCCCACCGCTACCCGGCACTACAGTCGCACCGGCCTGGTCCGCAAACAGCACCTCGATCCCAACAACGCTGTGCTCGCCACCTGGAAGTACTCCACCTCGCTGCATCCGGACGATCCGGGGCCGATCGACGGCCCGGACTGCAAGCGTGCCGACTACCGGCAGACCAACGTCGAAGGGCCGGCGATCGGCGACCGGTACACCTTGAACCGCTTCTTTCACTCCGTGACGATCGGGCCGAAGGTACCGCTGATCACCGATCCGATCGGCGAGTGGCAGGTCACCGATGCCGGCCTGCCCTACACCAAGGACACGAAGATTGGCGACGCCAACGGCAATTACCTTTTCCTGTCCGAGCAGGTTCTCGACTGCACCGAGACCCCCTGCTCCAACGTGGTGCGGGAGAAATACGTCCGCTTTGCCATGTCGTGGCGGACCTGCTCCTTCCACATCGACCAGCGGGATCCCGGCGACTGCTTCCGCATCAACCCGGTGCTGGTCCGCGAACGAACGGTTTTCAACGACGACGGTGGCCGCTGGATTGAACAGCGATACTCCGGGCACGACGGAGCGGGCCATACCCGGACGATGGCAACCATCGACAACTTCACCTCGAGTGAGCGGGTGGTCGAGGAGTACACCGGCTTCAGCGCGACCGGCGGTACCGTCCGGCCAGAGAATGCGACGACCGGCTACATCAGCCTGGGCACTCCGGCCAACTACCTCCCCGGCCGCAACAGTTCCTGGATCCTCTCGCCGTACACCACCAAGCTTCGAACCGACAACGGCAGGACCTACCGGACACAGTACGCCTTCAACTCCAACGGCAGTATCGTCTGCATCCGCAAACGAAAGTTGCCGGACGCAGACGGCCCGCTCGACCTGGTCACCAAGCACCACCTCGGGGACGATGCCGGCGTGGATGCCGGCTTGCCGATCAAAGAGATCATCGCCGGCGGCGAGAATGGCGCCTTGGGCTCCGGGACCTGCGCCGTGCATGGCACCCACGGAACGAATAAGTTCGAGTTCCTCCACGGCTACGAGTTCTCCCGGCTGGCCAGCACCCACATCGCCGGTTTTCCGAACCGCTTCCGTGCCGCTATCGACAAGAACAGCGGTCTTCCCTCGTCCACCTTCAACCCTGCGGACCAGGAGACCGCCTGGAAGTACGATCTCCTGGCGCGGCCGGTGGAGATCTCACCGGAAGCGTCCCTCGGCGAGGCCCAAACGAAGATCGACTATCGAAACCCCGAGGGGGGCGAGGCGAGCGTCTTCATCGAGCGGGTCTTCGGTGGCCAGCGCTACGCCGACGAGCAGTTGGTTTACGACTACTTCGGTCGCCTGCGCCGAGAGATCCAGAGCACTCCGATCGGCCAGGCCGACCCGGGACACTCCGAGCGCGAAACGGTCTATGACGTGCTGGGGCGAGTCACCGCGGTCACCACGGTGCAGCGGGCGGGGCAGGTCAACAATGTCCAGAACACTACTCGCTACCGGGGGCTCGACGCCTTCGGCAGACCGTCGCAGATCCTCCGCGCCGACCAGACCGACGAGCGCCTCTCCTACTCCGGGGTCCGCGAGCTGGAGTCGACGCTCAACCTTCGCACCTCGGAGACCGCGACCGAGGAGGCGGTGACCACCACCACCTTCGACGGGCTGGGCCGGCCCACCAGCATTGACACCCCGGCCTACCTGGTGATCAACAGGTATGACCCCAGCGGCAACGTGGTCGAGGTCGAGCGGCGCGAGGGCGACTTCTCGCAGAAACGTTTCTTCGGCTGGGACAACCGGGGACTGCTGCTGTGGGAGATTCACCCGGAGATCGGCGCGTCGGTCCATAGCGGCGGAATGATCTCGTTCAAGCCCGATGCGCTGGGCAATCCACGGGAGGTGTTCGACGGCCGGATCACGCTCACCCATGAGTACGATGGCGACGGCCGGCTGCTGAAGAAGAGGGAAGGCGCTCGCGTCTGGGAGGAGCACTTCTGGGCCGACGACAACGTCGGCAGCGACTACCGGAAGGGAAAGGTCTACGAGAGCATCCGCCACAACTACCCCGGCGGCGCAGCGGACTGGGCGATCGCCGAGACCTATGTCTACCGGGGCAAAATGGGGCGGATGAGCAAACGCACCACCCAACTTCGGTGGCTCCACAACAACCACCCGTCCAGCATCTTCGCCCACACCTTCGAGCAGGAATGGACCTACAACGTCCTCGGCGAGGTGGTCGAGCAAACCTACCCGACCTGCATCACCACACCGCAGACCGGTCGCCGCTTCTGCAACGACCCGTTCGACGAGCAGGCACCAGCGCATACGGTCACCCGAACCATGGACCAGCGCTTGCCGGTGGCGGTCAGCTCCAGCCTCGGGATGTCGGCGGACTACACCTACCATTGGAACTATCAGCTCTCCGGGGTCGACTACTCGAACGGCGCGTCCACGGAGTTCACCCAGGGGACTCGGGGAATACGACGCCCAGCTCGGATTCGGCACCGGAACGGCAACGGCTTTGTCGTGTTCGACAGTGGAATCTACCGCTATGACGACGCCGGCAACATCTGGGAAATCGGTCCCGACAAGTACACCTACGACAAGGTGAGCCGGTTGACCCGAGGCACCGCCCGCGACCCCTCCCGCTGGGAGGAATACCTCTACGACCCGGCGGACAACTTGGTGCGCATCGAGCGCGAGGACGGCACCGTGGTCCACCACGACATCAACGTCAACAAGAACCGGCGGGTCGGCGAGGAAGGCAGCTCACCGAACACTTTCTACGATGGCGCCGGCAACTTCGACTTCCTGGGTCCGGCGGCCGATCCGTTCTTCGATCTCGACCACGACGGTCTCAACATGATCAGTCGCTTCTACCGCAAGTTGCCGCAGGGGGAGTTTCTGTACGCCTACGCGCCCGGCAACTATCGATTGATCACCATGGACACCTCGACCGGCGATCGCTGGTGGGCTTTCCGGGACACCGATGGAACGATCCTGCGGGAGCACCGGACTCAAGGCTTCGGTCACTACCGGTCTCCCTCCCAGCCGGGCGAGACCTGGGAGTTCCGCAAGGATTATGTCCACGGCCCCGGTGGGTTGATCGCCACCCGCGACGGCAGCGGCGTCCAGCGGTTCTTCCACCAGGATCACGTCGGCTCGCCGCGCGTCGTCACCGATGGGCAGGGAAACCAGGTCGGCGCCCAGGACTACTACCCGTATGGGTCCGAAGCCTTGAGCTGGGGGGCCGAGGATCCGCACTCCAAGTACGCCGGGCACGAGCTCGACAGCCACGGAGTCATGTACTACATGCTGGGGCGAAGCTATGTGCACTCCTGGGGGCGTTTCGCCAACGTCGATCCGCTGCGTAGCGATTGGAACCTCTACGGCTACGCCCGAGCCAACCCGATCAAGTACATCGACCCGACCGGTCGGTCCATCAGCCCGGCAGAGGAAGGCTTGGTGGCCGTTGGATTCACTGCCGTCGGCCTGGCGGCGACCGCTGGAGTGGTGACTTTGACGCCTCCCGTGGCCGTCGCCGTGGGCGCGGGATCGCTGATCCTCGGAGTCGATACGGTAGCCCGCGAGATGATTTACCCGCAGGCCGTTTCGCAGCAGGAGATCAAGGAGACAGCGAAAACCTCCCTCGGCGCGATCGATCAAGGGATGGAACAGACCCGCGGGGAGATTCGTGACGCCGAGGGGCAGTTGAACTTCCTGGCGGCGGAGCAGAGGTCCTTCGAAGCCCATGCGCAAGGCGTCGCCCCCCGGGCGAGCGACCGGGCGACGGTGAACCGGGGGATCTTCTCCGGGGAATTCAACCCCTCGAACGACCTCGCCGGTTCCCGGGAGCGTTCGGCGAGTCAGCAGCAGAGGCTAGAGCGCCAGCGCGGCGCCCTCCAGCGCCAGCAAGACCTCCGGGATCGGGTGGAGCGGTCGGCCAGCGACGCGTTGTTCCAGTAACCGTCGACCCCGGCGCCCTTCGCCGCCGTGCCGCGCACTGAAGGCGCGACGGCGAAGAGGTCGCCTGCCGCCGCTGATCCGGTCGGAATCCCCTGACCGACTTCAGGGAACGCTGCCGCTCCAGGCGCCGACGTCGCCGTCCTCGAAGCCGTCGGCGAAAATCGGCTCGGTCAGCGCCTGCTGGTAGTAGCTCTGCCAAAGGCTCTCGGCGACCGCGAGGTAGCCGGCTGAACTCAGGTGGATGCAGTCGGATTGGAGCGCCATCGCCTCGATGGGGCTCGGCTGGGTAGGGTCGCCAGGCGGCGGGGCGCCATCGCCGACGACGAACTGCATCAGCCCCCAGTGAGGGATCACGTCGACCCGCTCACGCGTCGCGGCGAGGGAGTCGAACTCGTCGCCGAGCGCGAGGCTGGCCTGGTTCAAGGTGGTCGGGTCGGGCTGGTTCATGCCGTTCCAGAGAGGGATGCAGACGAAGGCGAGGATGCGCCCGAGGGACTCGACGAAGTTGGGGTAATCGTAGCCGCTGACCAGGATTTGGAGGTCGGGGTCGAGCGCGAGGGTGTGGTCCACCACCGTGGCGACGTCGGCGACGATGTCGGCGTACAGCGCCTCCGGGTCGAGGATGCCGACGTACCAGCCGTCCGGCTCGCCATTGAGAAAGTCGTTGCCGCCGAGGGTGATCTGGACGATGTCGATGGTCGGGTTCGCAGCCAGCTCGTCGGTGATCAACTGCAGGAGGGCGGGATCAGTCCACTCGGCGGCCGTGCTGCCGGAGATGGCGGTGACCGCGCCCTGCTCGACGAACTCCGGATAGCCGTGCGTGGCGAAGGTCTGGCGCAGCGCCTGGGTTTGCCAGAAGAACGCTGCCCAACTGTCGCCGACCAGAAGCACGCGCGGGGTCTGGGCTGCCACTGGGGTGGCGGTGGCGAGAACGGCCGCGACGGTAACGAAGGCGATTCCGATGGCACGTCCACATTCCATGGGCACGGCCGACGATATCAATCCGCCGCTGTCGGCAAGTAGGCGAACTCACAGCCGCGCCCCTATTTGGCGCCAGCCGAATGCGGCCAGTACGACCGCTAGCAATCCCAGCCCGAACCATCCCAGCGTCGGAATCTCGACGACGCTCGCGACCTCGAATTCCGTGGGATCGCCGAGGTCCGGCGTCATGGGATTGTCGGTCGGTCCGGGGGGCTTGCCGTTGGGAGGGGTGAAGATACCTTGGTTCTCGACGACCTGTCCCGGGATGCCGCCGACGAGGAGGGCTTCGATGAGGATGGTGACGGCCTGCTCGGTGGGGAGGGGGCCGTTCCAGAGGACGGGGTTGGCGGGGATGATGCTGCCGCTGTCGGCGGTGGCGTTGACGAGGTTGAGTTGCGGCGGTAGGAGGTCGACGAATTCGTCTGCCGGGCCGTCGGGGAGGTCGGGGCCGGAGTTGAGGAGGAGGACTTCGTAGAGCACGGTGGAGCCCGGAGTGTGCGGGCCCGTGAGCAGCCGCTTCGAGGCGCAGGCTCGGGGTGGTTGGGGAAAGACCAGGGTCTCTGCGTCGGCGAAGTTGTCGCTCGGGTCGGAGTCGATGGTGCCCGCCGGCGAGGTCACCGCGGCGCTGTTGATCATGCGTCCGCAGAAGCCCGGTCGCAGGGTGGCGGTGACCTGGCAGGTGGCGGTGCCGCCGGCGGCCAGGTCGAGGAGGACGTCGAGGTTGCCGGTGCCGCTTTCTCCGGTGGCGCAGGTCCAGCTCGCCCCGTCGAGGTTGGCGGGTATGGGGTCCGTCAGGCGAAGGTCACGGGTGGGGTCCGGTCCATTGTTGGTGACGGTGAGGTCGTAGACGAGGTCTTCGCCCTCGATGGCGATTGCCGCGTTGACGGTCTTGGCGAGGGCGAGTTGCGCTTGCAGGGCCACCACTTCGACATCGACGGTGCCGGTGTTGTTGGTGGAATCGGGATCGTCGACCGCGGACGAGGTGGTGGCGCTGGCGGTGTTGCTCAAGGTGCCGGTGAAGGTCAACGGCACGCTGCAGTTCGCCGTGTAGATCGTGGTGTCGCCCGCTGGCAGCTCGAGGGTCTGGTCGATGTTGCCGGTGTCGGTGCCGCAGGCACTGCCATCTCCCGAAGTGCAGCTCCAAGTACAGGTCAAAGCCGCAGGAAACTCGTCCGTCACGGTGGCGGAGGGCGCCGAGTCCGGGCCAAGGTTTTGGAGGGTGACGGTGTAGTTCAGGTCGCCGCCGGGAGCGGCCTGCGCGCGGTCCGCCGTCTTGGTGACGCTGAGGTCGGCTTGAAGCGGTGGCGGCGGGCTAACGGTGTCGACATCGGTTGCGCTCTCGTCGCCTGGGGATGCCTCCGTGACGCCGGCCGGGGGTGTCACCGTTGCGGTGTTGGTGAGGGTGCCGGTGGCCGAGGAGTCGATGGCGCAGTCGACGGTGTACTCGACGCTGCTGTCTGCGGGAAGGTTGACGATCTCGCTGATGTTGCCGCTTCTTCCATCGTTGCCGCACGCTGCGTCGCCCGCCGGTTCGCAGGACCAATCGCAAGTCAAGATGGAAGGGAATGCGTCGGTCACCCGGGCGCCTTCGGCGTCGTCCGGTCCAGCGTTGTTGGCGGTGATGGTGTAGGTGGTGGAGCCGCCGGCGGTGACCTGGTCCGTACCGTTGCTTTTGGTGATCGATAAATCGGCGGTCAGTGGCGGGTCGGGGTCATCCGGTCCACCCGGTCCATCCGGTCCACCGGGTCCATCTGGGCCAGGACCATCGGGATCCGGGTCCGGCGCATGCGACCCCGTGACGGCGTCCTCGAAGGCGCAGATCGACCCGGCGTCGCTGCCGCCGTCGTCGTCGCGGTAGGCGCCGGCGAGGGCGGTGGTTTCGGCCACCGCCACCGCGAAACCGAGTTCGTCGCCTGCGCCGGGGGTCGGTGAGACGAGCCGGTAGGGCTCGGTCCAGGTTCCGTTGTCGAGGGTGAAGACGTAGGCGGCTCCGGCGTTGGGCGCGCCGCCATCGGCGAAGCGGGCTCCCGCCACCAGCGAACCGCCGGTCAGGGCGACGGAGATTCCGAACTCGTCACCGGAATTCTGATCCGCGGGTGTCAGCCTGGCTTCCTGCGGCCAGGCGGCGGCTCGGCCGGAAAAGAGGTACACCGCTCCCGCCCCGCCGTCGAGCCGCGCCCCAACCGCCAGGCGGCCGTTCGGGCCCGCCGCCTCGGCGAGGGCGACGGAGGTGCCGAAGAGGCTTCCCGCCGTCCCGTTGAGCTTGGCGGTCTGGGTCCAGGAACCGTCCCCTTGGCGCTCGAATAGGTAGACGGCGCCGGACTGAGCGCCGGCCGGATCGGCGAAGGGAGTGCCCACCGCCAGCCGGCCTCCGGCGAGGGCCAGGCTGAAGCCAAAGCCGTCGCCCACCCGGCCGTCCGCCGCGGTGAGCTTGGTGGTCGCACCGCCGTCGAGATCGAGCACGTAGACCGCGCCGGCGGAGGAACCTCGGTCGTCGTCGCCGGGGGCGCCGGCGGCCACCGTCGAACCGGAGATCGCCACCGCCCGGCCCAGTTCGTCGCGTGCTCCGAGGCCGGTGGGCATCCACTTGGTTTCCTGGCTCCAGCCGTTGGCCCTGCGCAAGACATAGACGGCGCCGGAGGTCGGGCCGGCCTCGTTACGGAAGGGGGCTCCCGCCACCACCCGGTTGCCGGAGATCGCCACCGAGAAACCTAGTTGGTCGCCAGGGAGGCCGTCGGTGGCGGTGACCTTGGCGGTTTGGCTCCAGGTGCCGGCGGAGGAGCGGGAGAAGATGTAGAGGGAACCGGAGTCGGAGCCGAGATCGTCGTCGAGCAGCGAGCCGGACACGGCGGTGGAACCGTCCGCCGCCAGGGCGCAAGCGAAGAGGTCGCCAGGGGCAGCGTCCTCGGCGATGAGCTTGGTACCGGGGGAAGGTGCTCCGGGCCCCTGTCCGAAACCGCCGGCGGGTATGAGAACGGCCGCAATGGTCAAGGCGAGCCCGGCCAGGCGACGGCGCACCGGTCGGTGTGCCCGGGTTACCTCGAAGTCAGACGTCTCGAACTCAGAAGGGTTCCAGTTTCGCATGGCGTGTCCGCGGTTCCTTTCCGGGGATCATTTCTGGGTCAGCACCTCCACCGCGTCCCAGTCGTCCGGCGGCGGATTCTCCCGATAGGCGCGGCAGCGCTCCAGAAAGACCGCCGCCGGACCGTCTTCCGGGTACGCCGCCACCAGCTCGTTGAAGAGGGCCTCGCCGTCCGCGAATCGCTTTTCCCGATAGGCCGCCAAGGCCTCTTCGAATCGTTGCGCTCGTTCCTCGGCCGCGGGCGCAGACGGGCGTTTGGCCAGCAGCTCCCACAAGCTCACCGGCTGGTGCTTGCCCTTGACCTGCACGCGATCGATCTCGCGGAAGAGAAAAGCGTCGTCGCCGGCCTGACGGGCGGTTTCGCCGGAGACGAGGATCTCGGTGCGGTAGTACTTGTTGAGCCCCTCGATGCGCGAACCGAGGTTGACGTTGTCGCCGATCACCGTGTAGTCGAAGACGTCGTCGGAGCCCATGTTGCCGACGGACATCTCGCCGCTGTTGACGCCGATGCCGATACCCACTTCGGAGTCTTCCGGCAGCCGTCCCTCGGCGATCCAGCGGCCGTTGAGGCGGTCGAGTTCTTCGGCCATGGTGAGGGCGGCGGTGCAGGCGCGGCGGGCGTGATCTGCTTGAGCGACGGGTGCACCGAAGAAGGCCATCAGAGCGTCGCCCATGTATTTGTCGAGGGTGCCGCCGGTGTCGAGCACCAGGCGGGTCATTGGCGTGAAGAACTCGTTGAGCACCCGCACCACCTCTTCGGAGTCGAGCCCTTCGGCCAGGGTGGTGAAGCCGCGAATGTCCGAGAACAGCACCGTCAACTCGCGGCTTTCACCGCCCAGTTTCGGTTCCTGGTCGGGATCCGCCAGCATCTCCTCGACCACCGCCGCCGAGACGTAGCGCTGGAAGGTGCGGCGGATGTGTCGGGCTCGCCGCTCCACCGCGCCGACCTGAAAGCGCAGCACGCCGACCAGAGCGATGCCGCCGGCCAGCACCGGCGGCACCACCTGTAGGTGCCAGCCGGCGATGCGAAAGGTGAGGTGGCAGGCGACGGGCCAGGCCAACACCAGCAGGATGGCGAGCAACGAGGCGACGAAGTAGTGGTCGGAGCGGGCGATCAGCCAGGCCACTAGCGGGCCGATGAGGAGCAGCGCCGCCAGCGATAGGCCGTACTGGACGGCGGTGTCCTGGAGGTAGCTGCCGTTGAGCAGGTTGTCGGCGGCAGTGGCGTGCACCTCCACGCCCGGCATTTCGGCGCCGAAAGGGGTGGCGGCGACGTCGCCGATGCCGGTTTCCGTGGCGCCCAGGAAGATCAGCTTGCCGGCCAGCATCGCCGGCTCGATGGTGCCGGCGAGGACGCCCGCCGCCGAGTGGGTGGCCACGGTCCCCGCTCCGCCGCGATAGTTGATCCACAACCGGCCGGCCTCGTCGGCCCGCACCCTTCGCGCGCCGATGCGGATCTCCGGCAGGCCGCCCGGGCGCCGCCGCAGTTCGAGGTCCGAGTCGAGGTAGCGCGCCACCGCCGCCAGGGCCAGCGCCGGGTAGTAACCGCCGGCGTGAGCGTTGACCAGCTCGTAGTGACGCTGCACCCCTTCGCGGCGCTCGTGGGAGAAGAACCCCTGGGCCGCCGCCGCCTCGACGAAGTCCGGCAGGTTGGGTTCTACCCGCGGTCGGTCCGGTACCGGAAAGCCCTCGCCGAGCACCCGTTGGAAGGACCAGCCGGCGAGCGGATTGCCAGAGGTGGGCTCGGCCGATGGGGCATAACAGGCGAGGGGCGCGGGATTGGAGAACGGAGCGGATCCGCTGGCCGCCGGTGCCGGCTGGCGGCGGAAGAAGTAACCGAGGACGACGTTTCCGCTGCGCTCGAAGGCGTGGGCCAGCGCGTCATCCTCGGCGGATAGATCGACCCCCGGCGGTGAGCGGGTGGGCTCCGAGAAGACGATGTCCATCGCCACCACGCTGGCGCCGGCTTCGCTCAGCCGGTCGATCAATGCTGCGATGCAGGTGCGCGGCCAAGGCCAGCGGCCGAAGAGATCGATGCTCTCGCTGTCGATGGCGACGATCGCCACCCGCTCATCCGCCGGTTGCGGACCGCGCAGGCGCATCTGGAGATCGGTCACCACCGCCTCGACGGGATCCAGCACCCGGCTGAGTTCGAGACCCAGAACCAGCAGCGAGGCCGCGACGCCCAGACCTAAGGCGACGCGCAAGGGGTCAGTCTCCTTGTGGTGGAAGACGCTTTCGAAGGTCGTCGTAGACGTCGCGACGGTGCCCGATCCGCAGAATCCACACCTCGTCGGTGCGTAGCGCGAAGATCAGTCGCCAGGGACCGATCCGTAGGGACCACAACCCGGCACGGGTGTAGGCCAAGGGCTTGGCGAACTGTTCGGGATGGGTGCCGAGCTTGCGCTCGATGGCGGTCTTTACCCGACGACGACTCGAGCCGTCGAGTCGAGGAATGTCGCGGGCGATGACCCTGGGATGGTAGCGGAGGCGAGGGTTCGCCATGATGCGGGACTCTAGTCCCCCCAAGCCTCCTCGTGGGAGAAAGCTTTCCGAGGGTCGAAGCTCGCCAGGCGTTCCTCACCTTCGCGTGCCCAATAGCGATCTTCTTCCTCGTTGCGGAAACTCATTAGCACTTCGCGAACGAGCAGTGAGACGGACCGTCCCTCGGACTCGGCGCGGCGGCGTAGCCACTCGGCCAGTTCGTTGTCGATCACTGCGGAGACTCTTGGGTTGGCGGCGGGCATAGTGGATGAAGTGTAGCACAAGTGCAGCACCTAGCCGTTGGGCTTGTTGGATGGTGCCGGTGGATCCGGTGGTCGCTGGGGCTCGCTCTGCCGGACGGTGACACCCGTTGGCGGCGGGACGTCGCGGCCGGGTGGAAGCTGTTCGCCTTCGGTGAAGGTCGGCGAGTCGTCGAGGGCATCTTCGCCGGGTGGGTTGAAGATCGGCGGCAGTACCCGGACGGCGGCGACGCCGGTGGCCGGGTCGAAGGGGGTGGGGCCGGTGGCGGGAAGGCCGCTGGCGACCGTGGAGAGCTCACCGGCGGAAACCGTCACCGCTTCGCCGCCGGCCTTGGACTGCACTTCGACCACCCCTTCCGTCACCCACACGACGGTGTCGCCGGACGGCGCCACGTCGACGGTGAGGACGGTGCCTTTGATCCCAATGGTCGCCGTTGGCGTATCGATCTCCACCTCACCCCGGAAGGCGCTCGACAGCGCCAGCCGGATCTTGCCCAGAAGGAGCGAAAGACCCGACTCGGTGGCGCCGGTGGCCGCGTCGACGGTGTTGCGATCCACCACCAGCCGCGCTTCGGGGCCGAGCTGTAGCGATCCGGCCGGCTCCAGGGTCATGCGTGCGCCGGCGGCGCGGCCGCTTTCGAGAACGGTGTTGAGAACCACCCCGTCGCCCACCGCTATCGCTGCCGGTGAACCGCCGGGCGGGGTGCCGGTGACCTCGCGGATGACCTCGATCATGGTGCCCACGGCCTCACCGACTTGAGCGTCGGCGCGGACGGTCAGGCCGGGGACCGACAGGAGCGCCATCAGCACCACCAAGACGGATGCGCGACCGGCTCCGCGGCGGAGGGAAGAAAGACCCGTCATGATGCACCTCCTGGCTGGAAGAACCAGCGAAAGCCCACGGTGACCACCGTGCGCTCGTAGTCGAAGTCGAAGAATTGCTCGGCCACCGGGCCGAGGTCGGCATCGCGATCCGTCCGCGAGCCGCGCCCGACGAGCAAGAGACGCGGGGTGAGCGCCCAGGACACGACGGCGGAGAACCCCGTCTTGGTGTCCTCGCGGATCTCGTCGACGGGAAAGATGAAAAACAGCGGGTTGGACTCGATGGCGTCGAAGTCGATCGTCTCGTAGGAACCGCTCAGTCCGAGGGTCCAGCGGTCCGACAGCGGCAGGGCGAGTTCGGCGCGGCCGCGGGTGTGGGAGGCGTCGAAGGTCGCCCCAGCGTCCCGCTCGCCGACCGCCGCCGCCAGCCGCAGGTAGCGGTTGCGGGGGCCGAGATAGAAGGTCTGTTCGACTTCTACCTCGGTGGTGGTGCCGCTGGCTTCGAAGGCGCCGCTGCCATCGTTTTCGAAATCCTCGTCAGAGGTTGCCACCGCCAGGCGGGTGGTGCCCGTCGCCCCTTGGCGCCAGAAAACCGAGGCGGCGAGGCGGGTGGTGGTCACAAAGGCGACGCTGTCGAGTTCGTCTTCGGCCACGCCACCCTGTAGCAGCAGGGCGAAGCGGCGATGGCCGATCGGCACTCGGGTGGCGCCCAGGGGACTGCCCAAGAAGCCCGCCGGATCGCCGCCCCAGGCGAGGTGAGCGGTGCCGGCGAGGCGGGTGAAGTCGAGAAAACCGAATTCGTCGAAGGACGCCTGGTTGGCGCCGAAGGCCAAGCCGAGGGTCCAACCACCGGCGCTCCGCACGGGGCGCAGATCGAATCGCGCTCCGAGCTGTGTCACTCGGTCCGACTCCGCTCCTTGCACCACCCGCCCATCCGGCGCGAAGGCGAACACCCCATCGGCGACGAGCAGCGGATTGGAATCGTCACCCCAACTGCCGCGCACTTCCAGTTCCCAGACCGGCAGTTCGCCGAAACGGGAGAATCCGCTGAGGACGGGGGCCGGCGGAGCGGCGGACGAGGCGTCGCGGCCGGCGGCGAGGTCGCGGGCGCGATCGAGATCCTGCCGCAGGCGCTCGGGAGTGACCGCCGGCGGCCGCTGCGAGTCGCGGGCGGCGGTCAGCTCGCTTTCCGCCCGGGCGCCGTCGCCGGCCGCCAGCAGGGCGAGACCCAGCCAGTAGCGGGCGGTGCCGTCCTCGGGGTCGGCGGCCGCCGCTTCGGACAGCCGCTCGACCGCTTCTTCGGTGTCGCCACGATGGTAGGCGGCCACACCGAAAGCAAAGGCGACTTCAGCGTCCGCCCCTTTAGCTTTCGCTGTTTGGGCGACGGCCGGTCCGCTGGCGGCGGCCGCCACTACGACGCATATCAGCGCAATCAGAATCCATCCGGCTCGGCGGCATGGCGGCGGGTGGGGGGTCGCTCGGTCGTTCATCTCAGCTCCCGGACTTCGGCGGCGAAACGCTGGGTGAGCGTCGCGAACCGGTTGGGGTCATAGGCGGCGCGCGACTGCACCGCGCGGTCCATGGCATCGAGGCTCGCCACCAGGCCGCTCGACTCCACCAGCTCCGGCCGGCGCGCGATCAGCTCGCTGACCAGGGTGTTGCAGGCGAGGAGGGTCTGGGCGGCGGTGTCGTAGTCCGGCGCCGAGGGGTCCGCCACCTTCGCCAGCAGGGCGATCAGCCGCGGCTCGTCCCACGGGCCGGCGAGGAGCGGCTCGTCGAGGCCGGCGAGAGCGGCGGCGGCGGCCCTCGCCCCGTCGGCGACCTGCCGCGGCGGAGTACCGAAGCGCTCGACGACGCCGGACACCGTCGCCATGCGGCGGTCCAGCTCGGCCAGTCGGCCCGGTGCGGTGGCGGAGACGATCGGCCGAAGTACCGCCCAGCGAGCCGGGCTCCAGCGCGGCAGGCCAACTCTCCGGCGGTCCGTCACCGGCTGCCGCCAGCGTTCCTCGGCCAGGGAGTGGTGGCAGTCGCCGCAGGAGAGCTCCGCAAACTCCGGCCAGTTGCCTGCGGCGGCGCGTCCGGCGATCAGCTCCAGCCCCCGGCGCAGGGTTTCCACCTGGCCGACCGCCCAGGCGGCGGCGCCGTGGCTCGAGAGCATCTCGTCGCCGCGCGCCGGGTCGGAGCGCCCTCCGGCCGGCGCCCAATGGGCCGGCATCGCCGCGGCGTAGTTGTCGAGCTCGAACACCAGGGCCGGATGACCGGCGGCGATCAGCTCGTGATCGACGGTGCGGTCGGCGGAGCCCAGGTGGCAGTCCAGACAGACTCCGGCGCGCACCGCCGGCTGACGCAGATCGATCATCCCGGCGGCCACCGAGTCGGCGTGGCTCCAGCCCTCGGAGCGGTGCCCTTCGAGCCAACCGCTCGCCGGTCCATGGCAGCTCTCGCAGGTGATCCCGTCCTCGATCTCCAAGCGCCGTGCCGCTTGCTCCGGCTGCGGGGTGAGGGCGTGGCAGTCGAGACAGCGCTGGCTTTCATGGGCCCGACCGCCGCGGAGATTCCGCATGATGATGCGCGAGCGCTCGTCGAACAGCACGTTGTAGGCCTGGGCGTGGCGGTCCTCCTGCAGCCAGGTGTAGTACTCGTTCTGCAACACGCCGAAGTTGCTCAAGGGGCGGGTGCTGCCGTGGCAGGTGGAAGAAGCACAGGTGGCGACGCCGACATAGAACCCGGCGGTGGGCGCTGCGGTCCCCGTCGCGGCGGGCATCTCGGTGTTTGGCGCGGGATCCGGCGGCGGCGCCCCTTCCTGGGAAGAGCTGAGCGGCGCGATCGCGAGGGACGCGACCAGCCCGACGAAGCCGATGGAGAGGACGGACAACGGGCTCGATCGGGTCATCGTTCGCTCCTTGCCGGTGCGGCGGCGGAGTCGCTGCCGGCGGCTTCACTTTCGTCATCGGCAGCCTCTTCTCGGTCCACCGGGCGGTCCTCGACGGTGTACGGTTTGCCGTCCTTGAGGTAGAGGCGCTGCATCTCCTCCAAGTTGAAGGGCCGCGCCCCGATGCGGTTGAAGACGCTCACCTGGTGGCCCGTTTCGTCCACCGCCCGGTCCCGGTCGAGGCCGCGAGACAGAGCCAGGGCCGGGCCGTGGGTGTGGTGCTGGGCGATCAGCTTTGGCGCCGGCCGCGGGCTGAATCCGAGGAAGCCGGGCACCGTGTCCGGCGAGGTGAGCTGGAGCACCTTGAGGCCGCCGGCGCCGTCGGCGATGTAGGCATAGAGGCTGGCGTTGGTGGCGCCGACCTGGACGTCGCGCACGTCCGTCAGTCCGTCGCGCACCCACTGCTCGACCCGCGGCGCCTCCGGGCGTTCGATGTCGACGATTGCCAGGCCCTCCTCGCCGGCGGCGACGTAGGCGTAGGTGCGGGCCAAGTAGACATTGTGGGCGGCGCCGACGTCCGGCGCGCGGGCGGCCAGGCGCGGCTGGCGCGGGTCGGTGATGTCGATCACCGCCAGGCCGTCCCCATCGGTGACGAAGGCGTAGCGGAATTGCACCGCCACGGCGGTGGGTCGGCGGAGGCCGTCTTCGACCACCGCCGCCACCTGCGGCGCCAGCGGGTCGGCGAAGTCGAGGACGATCAGGCCTCGGTCGGCGGCGGCGTACACCCAGGTGCCGGCGACGGTCACCGCCTCGGTGCCGTCGAGCAGGCCGTCGGGGTTGTAGGTCAGCGCCCGCTCCAGGAAGTTGTTGCGCGGCTCGCCGTCCGTCAGGGTGGCTACATCCACCAGGATCAGCCCCTCCTCGCGGTCGCCGACGAAGGCATAGCGATAGATCGGGTGGATCGGCTGCTCGCGGTTCTCGGGCCCCGGCGTGCGGTTGAAGGCCATCGGCATGTTGGTGGGCAGGGCTATCGTTGCGGCGTCGCGGGTGGCGACGTGGGTGTCTTGGCCGAGGGGCGACACCGGGGCGGTGACGATGCGCTCGGAGAAGTCTTCGTTGTCGATGTTGGCGACGTCGTAGACCTCGAAGCCGCCGGGACCTTGGGCGGTGAACAGGTATTCGCCGCGCAGTTGGAGGTCCTGCACCTCGCCACCGCCGTGATGGTGGTGGGCCTCTTTGAGCTCGCCGTCACGCCCTTCGTGCCCGGCGTGGAAGTCCGGGTAAGCGAGGCGGTGGAGGTAGCTGCCGATCACCGCCTGCGGCTCCTCCCATTCGGTGACCGCCACCGCTTCGATGCCCTTCTCGCCCAGCCCGAGCCAGGCGAAGCGGCCGATGAAGTTGACGAAACCGGTGCCCTGGGTGAGGAGCTGCGCCATCCAGGCATTGTTGTCGCCGGCCGCCGACAGGTGGCAATCGCTACAGCCCTTGGTCTCGCCGGCGCCGCGCACCGTGTGCGGGACGTGCGGGTTGAAGGCTTGGCTCGAAAAGCCCGGCCGCGAGATCGGCGGCTGCTGAACGTAGAAGCGCTTGCGGTTGCCGTTGGTGGACGACAGCACCAGGGCGCTCGACGAGCGCACCGGCATGATCTTGTTGCTCTGGCTGTCGCCGCCGATTCCCAGCATGTAGGCGTCGGTGCGGATGACCTGCGGGTTGTAGGAGGCGTAGTTGCGGCTCTCGGCCCCTTCGTAGCGGATCGACTCCGAGCGCACGTTGGCCTCCTGCGGCAGGTGGCAGCCGAAGCAGTTGGTCACCCACGAGGAGTGGCAGGCGTAGCAGGTCATCGAGGAGCTATCGTGGGCCAGCTCGCATTTGTCGCCCTCGCCCTCGCGGTCCGCCCGCAGCGCTCCCGCTGTCGCCAGGGTGCCGTCGCGCTGGAGCAGTTTGGCGCGTTCCGCAGCCGCGCTGTAGCGTGGGTGGCCGGGGGTCACCGTGTCCACTACCTGCGGCACTTCCCATTCGCGCCCCGGTTCGAGCATCGAGCGCTGGAGGAGAACGGCGCCCCCGCCGCCGCTTTCGTCACCGCGGCTGTCGCCGGCGCGCCAGCGGAAGCGCCGTTCGCCGCCGGGGGTGACGGCGGCGGCCAGGTCGGTGCCCCCCGGCGGCGCCGCCGGGCCGGAGGTGGTGAGGCTGGCGCGGCCGTCGACGGTGCCGTGGCAGTCCTCGCAGCCGATCTCGATCGCCGCGCCGTACTCGCCGTACAGGTTGCCGTCGCCGTGGACGTCCTGGGAGAAGTGGCAATCGACGCAGTGCATGCCGCGTTGGAGGTGGATGTCTTTCAAGTGGACGGCGCGGCGGAAGCGGTCCGCATCATCGAAGGGCACCACTTCGCCGGCCTCGTCGAGCAGCCGGCCGGCGCGGTCGCGCTTGAAGACGGCGCGGAAGATCCAGCCGTGGCCGTGATAGTCCGCGAACTGAGTGTGCTCTAGCTCTGGGTTGAGCTCCGAGACCGCCGCCAACACCTCCGGGTCGTTCCATAGACCGCGCACCACGGCGCCCTCGGGGTTGGCGGCGAGGGCGGTGCGCCGCTCCGCCGGAGTGGGGTAGCGCTGCTCCTCCGGCCACAGGTTTTCGCCGTCCGTCTCGTAGTCCCACATGGTGTAGCCGAGGAAGGTGTTCAAGAAGGCGTTCGGCTGGTGCATGTGGCAGCTCATGCACTGGCTTGTGGGCACGGCACGGGTCAGCCGATGGCGCAAGGGGTGGCCGCTCTCGCCCTTGGGGATCGCCGGGTCGCCGCTCGCGCTCTCGCCGAGGTGACCCCTCCCCGCGTAGGCCCCGGAATGCACCGGGTCACGGTCGTTGGCGTAGACCAGGTGACAGGCGGCACAGCCGCTCGACCGGAAGTCGCCGGGGTGGTCGTTGGTGCCGAGGAAGGACAGGTGCGGATCATTCAACCGCGTCTTGTGCAGGTTGATCAGCGCCGGGCTGATGCGCAGGCCGGTGCCGCGGCCGCGGTTCGAAAGGCGGATGTCCGGCCGGCCGGGATCCTCGAAGGGCGGCGGATTGCCGATCTCCGGAAAGGCCGAGGGCTGGATCAGGCCGCCGCGCTCGAAGGCCCGGAAGTACTCTCCCGGCTGGACGATCTCCCAGCGCGGCAGCGGCAACAGGAAGGGCAGTGCGTTGGGATTCTCTGGGTCCGGTCCCAATGGCGAGTTGGCGACGATTCGTTGCGCTTCGCCGGCCCGGCCGTAGCTCTCGCCGAGGATTGCCGCCTTGCCCGGCAGAATGCCGTTGGCGTAGGCCGCGGCGGCCCAGAAGATCGAGCTGGTCGCCATCGGGCTCCTGCGGACGGCGTCGACCAGCGGGCCGTGGCAGGGGGCGCACACCTCCGGCGCCACCCGCAGGTCCGCCGGGTTGACGAAGCGGACCAGTTCCGGTGACGCCTCATTGAGCAGGGTGTAGGAGCGCACCGGATTGGCGGAGGAGGGCGTGCCGTCCGACCGGCGGGGCCAGCCTGCCGGATAGGTCACGCCGTGGGCGCGCTCTCGGGCCTTGCCGTAGGCGGCGCGCTCAGGCCCGCCGGCGGCCGGGCGGAGAATCGCCGCGTCGCCGCCGTGGCAGTCGGTGCAGCCGAGCTGGACGGCCTCCGAAGCGTGCATCTTCTCGATCCCGCCGTGGCAGGTCAGGCAACCCCGGCTCTTGGCGGCGGCCGCCTCGCGGCTCTGGACGAAGAGGACGGACGGCGGAGTCGGCGGCGGCTCGTTGGCCCGAATCGGACCGCTCGGTTGGAGCGACAGGGTCGTCGCCAGGAGGCCGCCAAGAAGCAGCAGCGCGGCGAAGGGAACGGCGAAGGGAACGGGCACCCGGACGAATCCCGGCGCGGCTCCGGTCCGGGGCGGGGAGGAACGGCGATCGTCGCGCATCAGAAGGTCAGGGTGAGGTTGGTGAAGGCGAGGTAGAGGGCGTCATCGGACTCGTAGATGTCCTCGAAACCCTGCCCGGGCAGGAAGGCGGCCACGCCGGTCAAGAGCACGACGTTGTTATTCAGGAAGGGCCGCCAGCGGGCACCGACGGAGAGGTCCCAGCCGATCTCCTCGTCGATCGGCGCCTGGAAGAGGAGGAGTTCGAGGGTCTCGGTGGTGTCGAAGCGCAGGTAGTTGGCGGTGACGATCGCCTTCAGCTCGGGGGTGAGTTCGAGATCCAGGCCGGCGCTGCCGAGAACCAGGCCGGGATTGACGAAATTGGGCTGGCCCTCTTCCTTGGAGGTCTTGAGCGACGGCAGCAGGCTGCCGCGGCTGACCAGCGATGTCCCGGTGCCGGCGAGGCGAATGCCGAGGCGATTCCAGAAGGAGAAGCCGCCACCAGCGAAGGCCGGGTTGTCGAAGATGGCGTCGAAGCCCTCGGCGTCCCGATCCACCGGATCGTTGTCGCCGGAGGCGTAGAGGAGGGAGAACTTTGGGCGGTACCAGTTGCGGTCGATGGAGAATTCGACGGCGCCGAACAGGGCCTCGATGTCCACATCGTCCCGGCGGCCGAGGATGTCCTCGCCGGCGATCGGATTGAGGGAATCATCGCCGGTGACGTAGTAGAGGGCGTGGTCGATATTGAGGCGGCCGGCGTGGCCGAAGCTGGTCCAGCCCAGGTAGTACGCCTCGATCTCATGCGGCGTCGCCGAGCCCACCGGATCCGGCCGGGCGAGGAAACCGTTCCGGTCGAAGAACAGGCTCGGCTCGTCGCGCAGATAGTGCACCGACCACTGATGGGTCCAGCCCGGGGCGAAGGTGTCCTGGCGGTAGAGATTGGCCACCGCCACCTGCTGATCGCGCCATTCGTTGATCAGGTTGAGGCCGCTGTTGGTGTCCTTCTCCAGCCGCTCGGCGAAGTAGAGGTTGTACTGGTAGCGGTTGCTGGCGGCGTTGCCGAAAAGGCGGGCGGCGAGGTTGGTGTCGGTGTAGACGAAGCCGCGGAAATCGCTGGCGAAGGGCTGGATGCCGATGCGCGCCGACAGGAAGTCGTAGCTGGTCGAAAGGTCGGCCAGCTTCTTCTCGAAGAACAGTTCCTGCAGCGAGCCGCGGCCGTCGGTGCGGTCGGTGCCCCGCCGGACGTCCGGCTTGACCACCGCGTTCTCCTGCGTTTCCAGGTGGTTGACGTTGCCCACCAGCGTCGCCTTGATCCGCCAATCGAAGGGTTTGAAGGCTGTCGCCCCCTTGAACAGCTCGGCCGACAGCACCACGTTTTGATTGACGAACAGCTGCCCTTCCTCGCCGAAGAAGTCGATCGATCCCGGCTCCGCCGCCGACACCCCGCTCGGAGTTGGCAGGGTCATTCCCTGCACCAGCGTGTCCGAGATGCCGGTGAGCACCAGGAATACGTCCTGGCCGAAAATCGGCAGGTCACCCTTGAGGACGTTCTGGTTGTAGGGATCCCAGCGCGAGCCGGTGGCCGATAGCTCATAGGGCGGCGGCACCACCCGCCAGCGGTCCGTGAAGGCCTGGAAATCATCCACCGCCGGCCGGTAGGGCGGTGCGTAGTCCACCGGAGGGGCCACCAGCGGTCGGCGCGGCAAGCCTTCCTCCGGCTGCACCACCAGGCGCGCCGAGGCCTCACCGGTCGCCCCGTCCGGTCCGGTCACCTGCACCTCGACCAGATACCCACCGGCCGCCATCTCCTCTGGCCACATCAGTCGCCACTCGCCCCGCTCACCGACCTCCGTCGAGTGCACCGCCCCGTCAATTTCCACCTCCACCAGCGACCCCGCCGGAGCATCCGTCGTTCCCTCCACCACCGGCTGCACCGACCGGCTGAACAAAGCCCGGCTCTCGTTGACCTCGACCCGAACCTTCCCCTGCGCCGATATCCCCATCGGCACGATGAGCCCCACCACCCAGATCAAGACCACCCAGGAGCGAGAACGGGGTACCGATGTCGAAGAGGGAAGAGGCTCCCCGATGGAGCGACTTGAGCACGGGCGAAGCGCGCGGGCGGCGAGGGGGTTCTCGCCCCGGCTCAAAGGCGCTTCACGGTGAGCCCCAGTCCGCACCTATCCCTCCGGATTCCGCGGGAACTTCAAGAACGGCAACCGAACCCCGCGCAGCACCACGCGATCTGCCCAGGAGGCTTCCGGCGGCCGGAACCCCGCGGCGCCAAGGAAGGCCACGTAATCGTCCTGCTCCACCCCATCGCCGCTCACCCCCAGGCCGCCGACCAGCCGCCCGTTGACGTACAGCGGAATCGAACCGGCGAAAAACACCACTCCGTTGCGGTTGCGGCTCGCCGGATCGAAGCCCTCTCTGCAGGGGTGGTCATAGTCGTCCCGGAAGAGACCGAAGAACGGCCCCGGCGCCGTGCCGTCGATCCCCACCGGGAACATCGGCTGCGCGCCGAAGCCGATCGTGCGGTTGGTCACCGCCGTGCCGGGCGGCACGCCGGGCAGGTTGCCCTGGCTGAACCACACCACGTTGCGCGCCTTGGCGACCGCTACGTCGACGGAGAAGACCGTCGCGTCCGCCATGCGGAAGAGGCCGAGGATCTCGCCGTCGAGGTCGGACACGGCGAACACCATGCGGGCCCGCGAGCCGAGGGGCAGACGGATCACGGCGCGGGTGCGCTCGGCCGCCGCCACCGATTGGGTGATGATCTGGTCCACCTCGCCGGCGGCCAGATCGTTGCCCGCCGCCGGGCCGGCCAGCCAGCCGCCGGGCGCGCAGCGGCCGCTGAGCGGACCGATCAGCAGCGGACCGCCCTGTGGACTGCCCGGAGAGCTGCCGGCGGGCCGGTCGACCTGCCGGACGAAGGGCAGCCGGATGCCGTCGATGAACACCACTCCCGGGGCCGGCAAGGGCTGCGGTAGCGGCGACAGCCCCGGCGGACCGAAGGCGGTGAGGGCGGCGAATTCGGCGTGGTCCGAGGGTGCGTCGGGGGCAAACACTCCGATACCGCCGACCAGCGACGAGCCGCGATAGATGGGCAGACCCCCCGGATTGACCGGCACGGCGGCCGGTGCGTGAAGGCCGGGGGCGCCGGGCGGATGATCGTCGAAGGGCTGGTTCTTGCCGGTCACCGGCCCGGTGCCGCAGCCGGTGTCGAAGTCGACGTCGCACCGTCCGGGGTTGACCACCGAGCGGGCCGGCGGCAGCGCCTGGCCTCCGAGGTAGCTGACATTCAGGTCGCAACCGCGATTGGTGTTCTCGATGCCGTAGAGGGCGGCGTTGGGGGTGCGCTGGATGCCCGGCGGAAAGTGCACCCCGCTGACGAAGCGCACGGTGCGCGAGGAGAGGGGCGCTTGATCGTTCGAGAAGAAGGCGCCGGTGCGCGCCAGGCCGACGGCGAGGTCGGCGTCGGCGAGGGGAGTGCCCCGCGGTTTCTGGTAGATCGCCAGCGGGCGCCCCTGGCGGTCGACCACCGCAGCGCTCAGCCGGTTTTCGCTCAGGGCTTCGGCCGCCGCGCGGACCAGCGCTTCGGCTTCGCTTCCGGCCAGCGCCCGGGCGCCGCCGGCACACACCTGCGGGCCGCCGGCGCTGCGCGGGCCGCGCGGACGGAAACGGCGGTCCTGGGGGTCGAGAGGGTCCGGCTCGGTGCCGCCCGGGTCGAGCGGGCCGGGAAGAATGGGACGGGGGAGAAGCGGCCCAACGCCGGCCGGAGTTTCACCGTGGGTGGGTCCGCGAGGCAAGACTTCCCCGGCGCCGTGAGCCGGGGAGCCGAGGCCCTCCTTCGGATCCGCGCCACCGGCACCGAGAGCCAACAGCAACATCACGCTCCCACCGGAGACCAGCAGGGCACGGCAACGGCCGCGCCGGATCACCTCAAGCCATCCTCTGGCTGTGTCATCAAAGTCGTTTCAAAAACGCTAACCTCCGACCGCGCCAGTGTCAACACCCGCCAAACCACCGGAAGCGATCGTCGGTGGGTGGCCGGCGTGATAGCCGTGACACTGCGCACATCCCAGGAGGCCGCCCCACCGGGCCGCCTCCGGTGTCGCGCTGTCCGCCGTCGTCGGCCCGGCGCCGTGGCAACTCCGGCACTCGGCGATGCCGGGCAGCAGGACATCGGAGGTCTTCTGGCTTTGGGCGACGCCGCGGTGACATTCGTTACATCCCACCTCGCCGTGGTCGAGGTGCGAGAAGCCTGCCCGAGCGAACCACCGCTGCGGCAGGCCCGGCGGCTCGACCGTCGGCAGCGGAACGGCGTCGAGGTCCATCCGGTGGCACACGGCGCATTGCGACCGGAAGAGGGTGCGTGCGGCGTCGGCCACCTGGCGGTCGATCCCCGGCGACAAGCGCTGCCGGCCACCGCGGGCGATGAACCCCAAGCGTCGGGCACGCAGTGATCGATCCGCACCGACCGAATCCGCCCGGCTGTAGAGGCCGACGAGGAAGTCCTCGACCTCCTGGGGCGTGCCGTGCGGCGCCTGGCGATCCGGCAGGTCGGCGTCGAAGGTGAGAAGGTGGCAGCTCTGGCAGTGATCCGTGAAGGCGATGGGGGCCATGCGGCCGCTGCCCTCGGTGCCTCCGCTGGCGGCCACCGTGTGGCAGTCGGCGCAGGCGAGCTGAACGCTCCCCTGAGGGTTGGTCAGGCTGGCGGCGAGGTGGATTCGGTGGTTGAAGGCGAGGCGGCCCGGATCCGTTCCGCGGGCGCCCGGAGCATCGAGGGAAACGCTCGCCCCGCGGGTTCCGGCGGCCAGCGGTGTGACGGTCAGCTCCGGATGATCCGCGGCGAAGGAGGTGATTCGCGAAGCGATGCGCGGTTCGCCTTCGGCCACTGTCAGGTTCCCATGGCAGTTCACACATCCGGTCTCTTCGCTCTGCTCGATCAGCGGCTGGCCGGGTCGGTGCTCCGGATGGCAGGTGGCGCAGGAGGGCGTCGCCACCACGCCGGCGGCGTGCGGCAGTGCCTCAGAGGAGTGGCATTCGGCACAGCCGGTGTCCACCGCCCCCTGCCAGGGCTGGTGGCAGGCCAGGCAGCCCAGCTCCGCCGCCGCTGCGACCCGAGGCGAGAGGGGTACGGAGGCCGGATCCGCCGTTTCGCCACCGAGTAGTGGCCCCGGCGCGACGATGCGCCCGTGGGCCGACGAGATGCCGGGCATGAACCATCCCCGGTGGCCGGCGAGGAGGGCGCCGGCCAGCAGCAGAACCGTGAGGGCGGTGAGGCCGAGGGTGAGGCTCGCCTTGGTCAGCCCGGGCCGCGCCAGGGCGTAGGCGCGGACGTAGTCGATGCGGGCGACCGGCGGTGCGGACTCCGTCGCCGCGGCCGTCGGTCTCGCCGAGGGTGGCGGCGAGGAGCCCGTGTCTTCAGCGCCCTGGCCGTCCGCGGGCCGTTCCAGGTGGACGACGAGAGGCTCTCCGGGATCGGTTCGCCGCACGGTGATCCGGAAACCACCGATCTCGATGCGGTCGCCCGCTGCGAGAGGCGTTCGGGTGACCGGCTGGCCGTTGTGATAGGTGCCGGTGACGCTCCGCCGGTCGATCAACACCCAGCCCGTCACGCCGCCGGCGGAACGCTCCGTCTCGATCCAGGCGTGATCGAAGGCCACCGCCGGATCGTCCAGGCGGAGGTCAGCTTGGGCGCCGCGGCCGATGGAGAGAACCTCGCCGTCGATCTCTTTCTGCCGCGTTTGGCCCGCGGCGGTGCGGTGGAGGAGGAAAGGCATCTCAGACGCCTCGGTAGTAGAGAGCCGTCACCGAGTGCGCCAGGACCAGCACCAGCAAAACCAGCGACAGCGGAAGGTGGAGCCACAGCCAGGCTTCGAGCAGGTTGCGGTAGCGCTGCTGGTAGCGCAGTTTCTGGTGCAGCTCCTTGTGCTGGCGGGAGAGCACCAGTAGCCGGCGGAGGTCCTCGCGCTCGGCGGGGTCTACCCGGTCGAGGAGTGCCTCCCAGGCCGGCGGATCGCCGCCCTTGGAGGCGGCCGGCGCCCTGCTCGGCCCCAGGGCCAACCGCCACCCGGCGAAGCGTCCCGGCCTCGACTCGGCAAGGACCGAGCGCTGGATGCGGCCGAAAAGGGCCGACTTGCCGGCCGCCAGGCGGGCCATCGACCCGGCGAGCTGGTGCAGGCGGTCGTCCATCTCAGCCACCGACAGGTCGCTCTCCACCTCCGTCAGGAGACGCGGTACGGAGGCATAGAGGATCGCTCCCAGCAGGCCGCTCAGCACCACCGCGGCGAGCACCGCGAAGGCCGCCAGGGCCAGGCGGTCCTGGAAGCGGAAACCGGTGTGGAGGAGGGCCACCACCAAGCACAACGCACCCAGGTAGATGTGCGATTGAAGCCACGTCTCCATGCGCCCGGCGGTGTTGCGATACCGCCGCTTGCGCACGCCGTAGAAGAGCAGCAAGAGGATCAGCGCCAGGGCGAGGAAGCCGAGGATGAGTCCCAGGGCCGAGCCGCCGTGGGCGTAGGCTTCCTGGGCCTGCCAGACATAGAGCGCCACCAGCACCACCAGCGCTGCCAGGCTGATGCGGCGCCACAGCCGTCCGGCACTCCTCACGGTTCTCCCTGCCGCACGATCAGCTCTTCCAGGGTCTGCTGGTACTCATCCGGCGTCAGCCGGATGGCGGCGCCGGTGGGGCAGCTCCGCACGCACGCCGGGCCACCGGGGAGATCGGCACACAGATCGCACTTGACCGCCACCTCGCGGCCCGCGTCGTCGCTCTCGGCGGGAGCCGGATCTAGAGCGAAGATCTTGCGCAGCCAGCCGCCGAAGGACGGCTCTGGCCGGGTGTGGACCATGAAGATGTTGCCGTAGGGGCAGTTCGCCTCGCAGTTGCCGCAGCCGATGCAGTTGCTCTTGATCTGTACCTCGCCGCGGGCGTTGCGGACGATGGCGTCCGGCGGGCAGTCGAGCATGCACAGGGGGTTCTCGCACTGCCAGCAGGAATTGGGCGCCAGCAAGTTGTAGAGCTGAATGCCGGTGAGCGAGAGCCGCGCTTGGCCGTCGTCGTGCACCCCCTCGCAGGCGCGGATGCACTGGTCGCAGCGCACGCACAGGTGGTGGTCGATGATCAGCGCGTCGGTGCCGATCACCACCTCCTCGCGGATCAGGTCGGTGAGCACCTGGCCGGCACCGGGGGTGGCCTCGGTCCGGAGGGTGGCGAGCTGGCGCTCTTCGAGCTTGCCGGTCAACTCGCCGGCGAGTTCCGGATGGACCGCCAAGAAGGAGGCGATCTCGGCATGGCCCAGGCGGATCAGCTCGCACGGAAAGATGGTGGACACGGCGGCCGTTCGCAGCGCGTCGGGCAGCAGCGACACCTCGCCGAAGAAGTTTCCCGCCACCAGGTAGGACAGCACGATCTCGCGGTCGCCGGAGCGCTTCGAAACCTTCACCATGCCGCTGCGGATCAGGTAGAGGGAGTCTGCCGGATCGCCCTCTTCAAACAGCGTCTTTCCTTTGTCCACCGTCGACACTTCGGCCCGTGAGGCCAGCGGCCAGATGGTGTCGTCGTCGACCCCGGGGAAGAGGTAACCCTGAAAGGCGCGCACCAGGAACGCGCGGTCCACCATCGCCTTGACCTCCGGCGACAGGGCCAGCAGCTTGAGCATCGCCTTGCGCGGAATCTCGATCAGCCGCGCGCCGCGGGAGATCACCGTCGCGTTGCGGCGGCGGTTTGAGATTAGGCTCATTTCGCCGAAGAAGTTGCCGGCGCCCAGAGTGGCGACGAGGCGGTCTTCCGCGGCGCCCTCGGTTCGCACCCACACCTCGACGGTGCCGGCGGCGATCACCTGGAAACTGTCCGTGTAATCGTTTTGGCGCACCACCACCTCGCCGTCGGGCGCTTCGCGGGCGGTCACCGCCAGGAACAGCTCGCGGAGATCGGCCTCCCCGGCGGCGGCGAGGAGCGGAACCTCCCGGCGTAGGGCCGCGATGCGCTGGTCTGCGGTGCCGTCCCAGAACGGCAGCCGCTCGCGCAGCACCGGTTCGTCCGCCGCTTCGACCGGATGGCCGAGGATGTGTTCCACCACCTCGTGACCCTGGTTGATGGCGAGCTTGATCAGGTCCCGCCCGGTCACCGCGCCGATCAGGTACAGACCCGGCACGGCGGACTGGTAAGAAGCGTCGAGGACCGGCCGGGCCTCGCGGCCGCTACCCGAGAACGCTACCCCGATGGACTCTAGCCAGCGCCGCGGCGGCTCGGCGCCGAGCATCAAAAAGACCCGGTCGGCCGCCACCGTCGAATCCATCTCAGGGCCGGCGAGTTCGACTTCGCCCGGCGCGATGCGGCGCACGGTGGTCGAGAAATGGACGGTGAGACCTCCCGCTTGGTTGCGCGACAGGACCTCTCGCTCCAGGCTCTCCTCCGCCCGCACGATCTCCGCCCTGCGCACGATCACCGACACCCGGTTGCGATCGGCCAGGGCCAGGGCGACCTCCAGGGCCGAATCGCCGGCGCCGACCACCACCACATCCTCGTCCACCACTTCGTCGGGGTCGACCAGGCGGTGAGAAACCTGCGGCAGATCGTCCCCCGGCACGCCGAGGCGCCGCGGATTGCCCCGGGTGCCGATGGCGAGCACCACCGCCTTGGACGAGTGAGTGCCGGAGGTCGCCGTCACCCGGAATCCGGCCGCATCCTGCGCCCGTTCGATCGCCGTCACCCGTTCGCCGAAGTGCACCGCCAGGCCGTTGGCGGCGGCGCACTCGTCCAAGGCGGCCAACACCTCCTCCCGCGAGCCGGCCGCGAAGGGCACGCCCTCATGCAGCGGGATCAGGCCGGGCTCGGCCATCACGTGCTTGCCTTTCTGGTAGCGGTGAATGGTGTCGGCGAGGTGGTCCGATCCTTCGAGGACCCGGTAGGTCATCCCGTGGTGTTGCGCACGCTTCGCCGCTGCGAGCCCCGCAGGGCCCGACCCCACGATCAGCAGGTCGAGTGGGCCACCGGCCAAAGAACCCCCTCCCGCACCGAACGGTGGCAGACGGAAAGGCCCGGCCCGCCGGTGCCTAGATCCTTAGGAAAAGAAACTTCTCGATTGTGACCGATGAGCCGGGGATGGACAAGTCATTATTAATTTCAGATAACTAGATTTAATTTTATATTATAAAAATATCATAATCGGGGCACTCCCGTTGTGCCCGACACCGAGGAGACTCTTCGGTACACTCCCGAAGTGATTCCACTGCAGCTTCGGGAAGATTTGAGGCGAAGGCTGTCGGTTTGGAGTCGTGCCGTGGTTCTGGCAGGTCTTGTATCGATACTCGCTGGCTGCGGCGAATCTCCTCGCGATCCGGCCACCTTGCTCGCCATCGCGCGGCGCGAGGCTCCCCGGACGGTGGAAGGACGCCTCTCGGGCTCCGTGGAGCATTTCCCGTGCAGCGAGACGAAGAGCGACGGCAGGGTGCTGCCGAAGGTTTCCTGTTCTCCGCCGCTCGACCCGGATTCGGCCGCCGGAAGGACCCTCGCCGAAGGGCTCCGGCATCTCCGGCTGCGGGGGGCCCACGGGGAACCGCAGTACGACTTCGCCATGGGTCGGAGTTATCTCGCCCTGCAGCAAAGCGGACTCGATCGGGCGGTCCAGCATCTTGAACGGATGGCCGAAGCTCATCCGAGAAACCCGGCGGGGCTCAACGATCTGGCCGTCGTTCTTCTCGCGCGAGCCCATCGCGACGATCGGCCGGCGGATCTCGTGGCCGCTCTCGATCTGATCGAGCGAGCGTTGGCCGAAGCCCCGGACGATCCCGCCGCGCGGTTCAACCGGGCTCTCGCCGTCGAGCGCCTCGGCTTGACCCTGGTCGCTGGCGATCTCTGGCGAGCCGCGGCGGACGCCCAGCCGGATTCGCCCTGGCAGGAGGAGGCGCGGCTTCGCTCGATCGACCGGACAACCACCCCCTCCGACGGGACCCCCCTGGCCGAGTGGGCGGGCGGGGACGGGCAGGATCAGCCGCCGGCCGAAGTCTTGGATTTCTGCGCTCGGTCGCCGGTCCGGGTGACCCGAAACGCTCTATCCCAACTGTTCCCGGCATGGGCCGATGCGTCGATGGCCGGCGACCGCGAAGCTGCCGAGCGTCGCCTCGACCGCCTGGGGCACCTGGGTGCATGCCTCCTGCTGGCCGGCGAGCCGACCGTTGCCGAGTCCGTTCGCCGGCTGCGGGAGGCCCCGGCCGACCGCCGGCAGATCCTCGCTCGGGCGTACCAGGCCTTTGGCGAAGGGGACGGGTACCGCCGGCGGGGGGAGCCGCGCCGCGCCGAGTCGAGCTTCTTGCGGGCCGCCGAGGCCGCCGGGAACTTCGCCGAGCCGTTGAGGCACTGGTCGCGGCATGCCGTCGCCGCGGTGCGGAACACCGCCGGCGATCCGGCCGGCGCTCGGGTCCTGCTCGAGCGCCTGAGCGAAGAGGCTACGGCCCACGACTATCCGGCGCTCACCGCGTCCCGCCGATGGACGCAAGGTTTGATCGAGGCTCGCGGCGGAGCCTTTGCCGATGCTCGAGCCTCCTTTGCCACGGCGGCGGAGATCTACGCGCGACTGGGCGATCTCGATCGTTCCGCCGGTGCTCGCGCGCTCGCGGCCGAGAGTCTGTTCGCTCTGGGGCTCTCCGACGAGGCATGGCGAAGTCGGCGCGAGGCCCTGTTCGTGCTGGGAACCGGCGCCTCCCTATCGCTCCACAACCTGCTACTCGATGCATCCCTGGCAGCCAGCGAAGAGGGCTTCGCTCTCGCGGGACTGACGCTGCGCGAGGTTGACCTGCGGGTTGCGGAGAGTCTCCAGCGCCCCACCACCTCCGTCGAGTCGAGAATCTGGTTTGGGCGCATGCTCGGCGACCTCGGCCGGACCCAGCAGGCGGCGGACGAGTTGGAAACCGGGTTGGGCGAAGCGCGCCGGCTGGCCGACCCGGGGCTCCGCGCCCGCTTGGTCGCCGATGCGCAGGAGGCGCGAGGCGCTCTGAAGGTGCACTCTGAACCCGCCGCCGCGGTCGCTGCGCTGGGCGAGGCGCTGTCCTACTACCAAGCGAGCGACTACCGATGGAAAGTGCCGACAACCCTTTTCTCTCGCGTTCTCGCCTGGCGCCGCCTGGGTGAGGACGGCAGGGCTCGCGCCGACCTCGCGGCCGTCGCGGCGGAGTTTGAGCGCCGCGATGTCGAGCTGCCCCCCGCCGTGTTCCGCTTCAGCCACTTCGAGCGGGCGCAGGCCGGATTCGATGAGTGGATCCGCCTCGAAGCCGAAGGCGGCCGGATGGAGGCGGCCCTCGCGGTCACCGAACGGGCCCGTCGCGTACAGCTGTTCACCGGCAACCGTAGTTCCATGGCGGCCCCGCCGGAGGGATCACCGGGGGCGCTCGATCGCGCCATCGCCTCGCTGCCCGAAGGCACCGCCTTGATCGAGTACGCCGTCACCGGCGACTCCTTGTTGACCTGGGTGATTCACCAGGGCGTAGTCCGCGGCGAGATGCGGTCGCTGGGGGATCTGCCGCGGCGGATCGAACGGTTCGCCCTCGAAATCTCGTATGCGGGGGCCGGCGGAGAGGGGTTCGAGGTTCTGGCAGGCAGCCTGTATCGGGACCTGGTGGCTCCGTGGATCGAGTCCTTGCCGAAGGAGACTCGCCTGGTCTTTGCACCCGACCGCATCCTCCATCGCGTGCCCTTCGCCGCCCTGCGCAACCCGGCAACCGGCCGCTGGCTCGCCGAGGACCGGGGGATCGCTTCGACGCCGGGACTGCTCTTCTTCTCCGGCTTCAGGCCGCCTCGCGGCCTGTCGCACGAACGGCGGGGCGTCCTGCTGGTCGGTGACCCCGCCTTCGATCCCGCCGAGACGGGATCCCTCGAATCCCTTCACGGAGCGGCTGATGAGGTCGCCGACATTGCTCGGATCTACCCAGCCTCCCGCCGGCTCACCGGTGCGGACGCCACTCGTTCGGCGGTGGTGGCCGCTCTGGGCGACGCCGACATCGTGCACTACGCCGGCCACGGCGTTGCCACCGCGCGCAATCCCTGGAACACCTTCTTTCCCCTCGCCCGTCCATCGGCGGAAGCGAGTGGCTTGCTGCTGGCGAGCGACGTTCACGGTCTGTCGTCCGGACCGTGGAAGGTGGTGGTGCTTTCCGCCTGCGGCAGCACCGCCTCGGCGGGCCGCCTCCGCACGGCGGGATTCCAGGCGATGGTCAACGCCTTTCTGGCCGCCGGTGCCGAGGCGGTGATCGCCAGCCGCTGGCCGGTGGACGATCAGCGCATCCGCCCCTTCGCCGTCGAGATCCACCGCGGCCTCGCCGGCGGCCAGGGAGCGGCCGAAGCGCTCGAATCGGCTCGGCGAAAGATGCTCCGAGCGGATGTGCCGGTCAGCGTGTGGGCGAGTTTTGAAGTCACGGGCCGATCCGAGTCCGCCTCGAGAACCCAATAGAGTGCCCGAACTGCAAACCTCAGAAACTCTGTCCGTCTTTCGATTTGTTGCCGCCGCAACGCAGCCGGCACCGAAGCCGGTTTGTGGACCGCGGGGCGAGGAGGGGTGAGATGCACACTGTGAAAGTCCATTTTGTGGGAGCGAACCTGTATGTACCGCACACCGATTCCAAGAAGCTGATGGTGGTACTCCCAAACGCCACCCGACTCGGACAGTCCCCGGACCAAGTCGCCGACGGCAGCCGGCCGTCTACCCACTGGCCGGTGCTCTTCGAGCAGCGAAGCGTCGATGGAAAAACTCATATCTCTTTTCCGAACCACTTTCTCGGTTCGCGCCTCACCTTCGATTTCGGAACGAGCCCGGCGGAACCCGACCTGACGGCCATCGAAACGAAGAGCAAGAAAGGTTGGCTCCATGCTGATCCCTCTGTGTTGAGTGCGACCCCGGGCGATTTCGTCGCGGCACAGGTGCTGGTCGAGACGGGCACAGTCTCTCCGTATCGACTCGCCGGCCCCTGCAGCGTTGCTTGGTCCTCATCCGCGTTCGAACAAAGCCTCGAACCGGTCATTCGAGGCTTGACGCTGAAAGTGAGAGTGGAGGACGAAGCGGAATTCGTAGCAACGGCCGATCGATGGATGGAGGATCCTGACACTGGAGGCTCGATGGGAACGAAGCAGGTCTTCTCTCGCAAGATCTCTGAAGATGCGATCTTCTACGTCGGTAACTTCTGTGCCGAGGATATTCTGCGCTGGGAGCATAGTTCGAATGCCGGGCGAGCGATGGATCATGATTTTCGTTGGATCTACAAGATGATCGATCTCTCACAGAACAAGCCAATCGCAAAACATCTCGGTACCTATCATGAGCTCCCGACCCCCGAAGTCGACGGCAGTTCGATTTTCAAAACGACTCCGGTGGAACATGCCTTCGTGAGTGTTTGGAAGGGCGGAGGCACGGTGGGCTGTGAGTGCGAAGGACTTTTGGATCAGGCGCAGGACTTCTAGGGAACTGCAAAGACAATGCTGCCCAAATGCGTTGCAGATGCGCCCGACTATCTCGCTGGGTTTCGGGTCACTCAGTCGAATGTTCCGGATCGCCTGATTCAACCCCATCATGGCGCCATTACCATGGAAGTCCAGAAGAAACGTTGGTGGTGTTGGGCTGCCGTCGCTCAGGCCGTTTTCGCGGCTCACTGGGATCCAACGCAGGGCGATCCGATGACACAAGAAGAGATTGCAGTGGGGGTGAGGCCGAACCATTGTCCGGCTCCACCTCCGCCCGCGCCTGACCTGTGTAACCAGCCTGCCGATCTCGGACCTGTCCTGACCACCATCGGAACGAGGACGAGACACCCTGGAGGTCTACCGTGCTCTCAGGTCAGCTTGGACGACTTGGAACGGAGCCTGGCCCGTCATGCGATCCCCTGCAGTTTCAAGCTTGGCTCAACCGTTCACTTCTGCCTCATCGTTGGTTTGAGATTCGTTCCGCCGACCCAAAACGTCTTTATTAGGATTCTCGACCCTTGGCGTGGGGCCGAGGACGAGTATCCCCTGAAGGATCTTGAGGTCTGTCATTCTCATCCGGAGCTAGAGCTCGATCTCGACTATCTTCACTTTTTGACGTAGGGGGATTTCGGACATGCCGATCCAGTTGGCTTCACTCAGAGAAGGGCAAGTTGAGGCGATGTACGAGATTCTTGACCTTCTCGCTCTGCTCGAAGACGAGTCTCCGCGCTATCTTAATCAGGTTCCTTTCGATGAAATCCAGGCTCGCGGTGCGCTGTCTGAAGCAGTTGTCACCTACTCAGACGTGGAACGCTTCTTGGACTCCACAGAGTCCGCTCTCTTTTCCCGCACGAGGGTCATACTGTTGAATGATCGTGGGAAGGAACTGGGCGCCGTCGGCTTGTCATCGGATGAGGGGAAAGATCAATTCAAATACCTGGCTGAGCGCGGAGGCGATGACCTGATAGAAGCTCTGCGAATCGCCGAAAGGTTCGCCGACCACAACGGGGTCACCTTCGAAGCCCGATTGCTGGTGATTCAGGATCTGATTCTTCAAGTGCTCGTGCTCTATCCGGTCACAGACGGCGTTCAGGTGCATGTGCTGCCCTTGGCGCCGACCTTCGGTTTCTTGTCCGCTGACGGGCCCCCGTTGCCGAAGGAAGAGTTCTTGAGCCAACTGCGAGTCGCCTGGGAGCGAAGTCGTTCCTTGCTTCCATTGGAGCCAGCCTAGGCTGTCTGCATTCTTGCTGTATATTCTCGCTCGTTAACTGAGCGAGAGGGGTCAAGATGTTCTGGAAATCGGCAGTGACTTTGGCAGTGCTCCTCCTGGTCCCGCTGGCGGGTCAGGCGAAGTCGATCGAGGTGAGCGACGATCCCGTCAAGGGATCGGACGATGCACCGCTGGTGTTGGTGGAGTTCGGAGATCTCCAGTGCCCGGCGTGCCTCCGGTGCTCGAAAGAGGTGCTACCGGAACTGGAAGCCGCCTTTGTCGAGACGGGCAAGGTGCGGTTGGTGTACCTGGACCACCCTTTGGAGATGCACCCGCGCGCTTTCGATGCGGCGGTTGCGGCCCAGTGTGCCGGAAAGCAGGGCAAATTCTGGCAGTACCACGACCGGATCTTCACCTATCTGCGCTACCGGCCTGAGGACTTCGAGGAGTACGCCGGCAAGCTGGCTCTCGACATGGAGGCTTTTTCCGCGTGCCTGGAGAACGAGGAGATCATGGAGGGGGTGCGGGAGGACATCCGCCTGGCCGAGCGGCTCAAGCTCCACGGCACGCCGAGCTTCGTGCTGGCCCGCCCCAAGGCCGGTAGCGGTGGGCTGAAGGTGTTGAAGACCTTCGGCGGGTGCCCTTCGGTGGAGGATCTCGGCAAGAAGATCGAGGCTCAACTCAAGAAGGGTTAGCAGGAGCCGGGGGAACCTGCGAAGAAACGTTTTTCCTGGCTTTCGACATTTCTCCCTGGAGCGCGAGGAATGATCCTCGACTTTCATGGGAGGGAGTATGAATCACACCGATCACGACAACATCCAGACGGCGCGGCCGGATCAGGCGGAGCAGACCCGCCTGTGTACCGCCCAGGGGCTCGAATACCGGGCCTACAAGCGGCCCTACGGCTCCGGTCCGTCCAACGTGCTCAATCTCTTCGCCAGCGGCTACTACGGTGACGCGCCGTGGAAGATGTTCTTCGTCCCGGTCTACGGGCAGCCCAACCGCTATCGCCTGATGGAGGTGGTGCCGGGCATCGTCTACTTCATCGTTTCGTACTACACGGCGAGCTACTCGTCGCAGGTCGGCCTCGTTGATTTGGGCGACACGGTCATCATCGAGGACGCCCACGGTGAACACGAGGTCAAAGTCCAGCCGCTGACCTGACTCGAAGATCTTCCTTTCAGCCCCGCCGGCCGGTCTTTTGGTGGAGGCGGGGCACCCGCTCGTTGTCCCCAGCGGTACCGTCGAGGAAACCGCGCGATCCGGCGGGTCGTGATCTCTTGGGCTTCGGCCCGGTGGATCGCGATCTGGTGGATCGCTTTCTTTTGCTCGCGAGCCTCGTGGGTTGTTTCGGTGGAAGAGTCCTCAGCCGAAACCGGGTCGGGTGAGGTGGAGGAGAGGGTTTCGAGCTTTCAGCGGGCCGTCGTTTGCGCGTCGTCTAGATCGAGCCGGAATAGGGAGCCGGAATAAAGCGTCGGACGTTTCGTAGAGCTGATTGAACTGCTCTGAGAGACGATGACGCCACGAACCTTCAGTCATTCGCTTCGCCTTCTCGCGTTCGGCGCCTTGCTCGCGCTGACGGCGTCAGCCTGGGCGGCAACCGTCGAGGAGATTCCGACGCCGCGTCCCGAGGGTTGGGTTGTCGACCTTACGTCTACTCTTTCGCCGGAACAGGTGGATGAGCTCAACCGGATCGGCGATCGCTTGGCGGGCGCGCTCGGAGCCGAGCTGGCAGTGGTGGTGGTGCCGGATACTTCGGGAGTCCCCGCCCGTGCTTTCGCGGTGGAACTCTTCAACGCCTGGGAGGTTGGCGACGCCCGTGCGGATAACGGGCTCCTGGTTTTCGCGGCGCTCGATGACCGTGCCGCCGAGATCGTTCTCGGCGATGGGATCGACTCGGTCGAGCAACAGCGCGCCAGCCAAGAGGTGATGAACCGGATCATGCTTCCCCGCTTTCGCCGCGGCGAGCCGGCGCGGGCGATCGTTGACGGCGCGCGCGCGTGTGCGGAGCGAATCCTCGAACTGCCGGGTGTCGAAGCGGCGCCGCTCGGCGGCGGCACCTCTGCCGAGGCTCCTGCTGAGTTGTTCAGCGCAGTGGACGGCGGATCTTCGGTACCCAGCGGGCGGTTCGGATTCAGAGCGCTCGTGGGAGGGGTGGTCGCCGGTGCCGGTGCGCTTATCGCCTCGGCGATGTGGTATTTCGGTCGCTCGAAGCGCTGCCGAAGCTGCGGCGCCGAGTGGATGCTGTTGGACGAAGTCCGAGACGACGAGCATCTCACGGAGGCGCAGCAGGCCGAGGAATCGGTGCGCAGTGTCGACTATCGGGTCAGGTGGTGTCCCGCCTGCCGGGAGGTCGAAATCCGACGGCGCTCCAGGTGGTTCAGCGGATACCGCCGATGCCCGTCCTGCGCCGCCCGCACTTTGCGGAGCCGCAAGAAGACGCTGGAGTCCGCAACCTATTCCACCGGGGGCCTAGTACGGGTGGAAAAGGTTTGCGCTCACTGCCGACACTCCGAGAGCCGCGAGTATCGGACCCCTCGACTCTCGGACGATCGTTCTTCGAGTTCGTTCGGCGGCTCGAGTTCGTTCGGCGGTTCGGGCTTCGGCGGCGGCAGTTCCTCCGGCGGTGGCGCGAGCGGCAGGTGGTAGCCGTCACCGTCCCCCGGCCCGAGAGCCTCGAACCGCCCCGCTACGCCCGCGACAACCGCCGCAAACTCGCCCTCAGCCAATCCGAAAAGTCGCCGCCCGGGTTCTCTTGCCTCGCTTGGACAACGGCTTTTTCGGCGTGGGTTTGCTTGTAGCCGAGGTTGACCAGGGCGGAGACCAGGTCGTCACTGGCCGGGCCGGTGGGGGTGCTGGGGGTTTCTTCGATCCCCAGGTCGCGCACCTTGTCGCGCAGTTCGAGGGTCATGCGCTCGGCGGTTTTCTTGCCGACGCCGGGGATGCTCGAGAGGCGGACGATGTCGCCGGCGGCGAGGGCGGCGACGAGGTCTCCCGGCGCCATCCCCGAGAGGGCCACCCGGGCGAGCCGCGGACCGATGCCGCTGACCCCGATCAAACGCTGGAAGAGACCGCGTTCGGTTTCGGTCCAGAAGCCGAAGAGGGAGAGGTCGTCTTCCCGCACATGGGTGTGGATGTGCAGGCGGACTTCGGCACCGTCCGGCAGGCGCTCCAGCTCGTAGTAGGTGGAAACGGGGATGTGGACCTGGTAGCCCACACCCCCGACATCGAGGATCGCCGTTTCGGGCGTCTTGGAGAGGAGTTTTCCTCTCAGGTAGCCGATCACCTGGCTGGTCTTCTTCGCCGCTGGCTGCGTTGCGCCGGCTCGACGTAGGCACCACTACGCCTGCACCGGCCCGCCTTACCAGCGACGAAGAATCCTGCGCCAGGGCTGATGCCGTCCTGCCGACCAGTCACTCTGTTCTAACCGGCGGCCGGGGTGCCTTCGTTGCTCTGGGTGATCATGTCCTGCACCCGGCGGGAGTAGGACACGTCCAGCTCCAGGCGCCGCTGCTGGAGGAGGGACACCAGCAAGCGCTGGAGTTCCTGGCCCTCGACGCTGCGGCGGGTCTGTTCCTTCGCTTCGGCGAAGGCCGTCGGATCGTACTGGGTGCGCTCGGTGACCTCGAACAGCACCGCGCCCTGGGTGGTGCCGTAGGGTCCAGCGATGGCGCCCTGGTCGAGGGACATGGCGGCCTCGGAGATGCGCGGGCTGAAGCCTAGCCCCTGGATGGCTCCACCGCCGCCGAACTCACCGCTCTCTTCGATGGTCAGTTCCAGCTCCTCGGCGACCTGGTCGAAGGTCTTGGTGCCGGCGTCGATGTCCGCCTTAGCGGCGGCGATGCGGTCCATGGCGAGCTGTTGCCGGTTGGCCCGTTCGGCCGCCTGCCGCACCTTGGCCTCCACTTCGGAAAGCTGCGGCGCGCGGGGCTCCATCACCTCGAGCACCAGGGGCAGCGCGTAGCCACGGGGCACCTTGATCGGTTGGCCGAGGGTGCCGGCTTCGATCGAGAACACCTCGTTCGAGAATTCCGGTGCGCGGCCCAGGCCGGGGATGAGGTCCTCCTGGCCGAAGGGGTCCGGCTGGTTGAGGGAGATGGCGTCTTCCGTTTCGGTCAGTTCCTGGAGTTGTTCGACGGTCACTGTCGAGCCCACCTGGAGCTGTTCGGCGACTGCGTTGGCCTTTTCTTCGGTGGCTGAGACAACCCGCTCGGAGAGCAGCCGGCTGCGAATGCGTGCCTCGACCCGTTCGAATTCCTGCAGTCCGTCCGGAAGTTTGCCGGTGACCTCAAGCAGGTGGACACCGAAGGGGGTTTCGATCGGGCCGATCAGCTCGCCCACCGGCGCTTCGAACGCCGCCTTCTCGAACTCCGGGGTCATCCGGCCGCGGCCGAAGAAGCCGAGGTGGCCGCCGCGCCCGGCGCTGCCTGGGTCGTCGCTGACGTCGCCGGCCACCTGCGCGAAGCCCTCGCCAGCTTCGATGCGGGCGCGGGCCTCGGCCAGCTTGGCCTTGGCGCCTTCGAGGTCCAGCTCGTCGGTGGTGCGCACCAGGATGTGGCGCGCCTGCACCTGCTCTTCCTGAGTGAACTCGTCCGGGTTGGCGTCGTAGTACTCGCGCACCTCCGCGTCGTCCACCACGACTTCGTTGCGCACGCGGCCGTTGTCGACCAGCAGGAAGGCGATCTTGCGACGCTCCGGCAGGTGGAAGTCCTCGGGGTTTTCTTCGAGGTACACCTTAAGTTCTTCGCGCGTCGCCTTGGCCTCGTCCTGCAGTGAGGCGGCCGGAAGCTGAACGAAGCGGATGGCGGCGCGCTCGATCTGCTCGCGATAGGACCGCTCGACCTGCTCGTCGGGGATGTAGAGGCTGGCCGTCAGCACGTCGGTGAGGCGGTCGAGCTTCAAGCCCTCGCGGATGTCCTTCTCGAAGGCATCGGCCGGCTGTCGCCGCCGTTCGAGGAATTTCCGGTACTCCTCCTTGCCGACGAAGTTGCCCTGATCGTCTTGCAGCCAGGGCATCTCGTAGATGGCGTCGCGCACTTCTTCGTCGCTCACGTGGATGCCCAGCGCTTCGGCTTCGAGCAGCATGATCTTGCGATCCACCACCTGCTGGAGGGCCTGCTGGGGAAGCTGCAACTGGGTCGCCAGCTCGGCGGTGAACTGCTCGCCGTAGGCCTGGCGGAAGCGCTGCTCCAGGCTGCGGTGGGCGTAGCGGAACTCGTCGAAACTGACTTCCTCGTTGCCGACCCGGGCGGCCCAATTGGCGTTGCCGCCAATGGCGCGTCCGGCGGATCCGTAGTCTACGAAGACGAAGAGGATGAAGACTGCGACGACAATCCACAGTACCCAGCTTAGATATTTGAGGTTGTCGCGGAAGACCTTGAGCATTGGAGAACTCCTTTCACGGGGGCGAAGACTCTACCAGCGGCCTCGCTAGGCGGCAAGCGAACCAAAGCGAATCATCGATATATAGTGACGAATTGCCGATCCGGCGCGCGCGACGACTGGGAAAAAAAGTGATCGGGGCGCGACGGACCGACAACGGGCACCGATGAACGAGAACCGCAAAACCCACCCCTCGCTGCAGATGCAGCGCAAATGGTACACCCTGTCGGTGGACACGCTGCGCGGCTGGGCGATGTTCTTCCTGCTGATCGCGCTGGTGGCCGGCGCCCTCCTCGGCTACCGCGCTTGGGAGCGCTATGCGCTGCGCTGGGAGGCGCGGGATCTGATCTCCCAGGCGCGGGAACTGGCCGAGCGGGTGCGGCGGGACGACTCCACGCTGCGCTATCGCAGCGAGTACGAAACGGGACTGCAATACCTCTCCGAGGCGCGACAGGCGGAGGAGCGTGAGGACTTCCGGCGCGCCGTCACCCAGGGCACCTTGAGCCGCAATGTGCTGCTGGCGATTCTCGACACCCTCGACCGGGCCGGGCGCAAAGGGGAGGCGAGCTTCATCGCGGTGCAGGGCAATGTCGAATTTCGCCGCGGAGAGACCGGCGGCTGGCAGGGGGCGCGCTCGCGCACCCAGCTACGCCCGGGCGACTTCGTGCGCACCTCGGATACCGGCTCGGCCCAGATCCTGTTCAACGACGGCACGCTCTACACGGTGCGCAAGAACACCTCGTTCATCGTCTCGGACACTTCCCGCTCGGGTGGCGGCGAGCGCACCCTGACCATGCAGTACGGTTGGGTCAACCTGGACACGGCGGAGCTTCCGGCGGTGGTGGAAATGCCCTCCGCGTCGGCGCGGGTACGCCAGGCCTCGGAGGCCTATGTGGGCTACGAGGCGGATCTGCGCCGGGCGAGTTTCAGCGCCTTCGAGGGTTCGGTGGAGGTAGCCTCCGAGGATGGCGAAACCCGCCAGCTCGGCGAGTTGCAGCGGGTGCAGCAGGTGGATCAGAACCTCGGTCGGGTGAGGTCGCTACCGGCGCGGGTGGAGATCCTCGAACCGGCGCACGATCTGCAACTCGATGCGGACCGCGCCCGCGAGATGTCCCTCGCCTGGCGGCCGGTGGCCGGGGCCAGCCGCTACGCCCTGCAGGTGTCGCGCAATCCGCTGTTCGTCGATAACGTGATCGACGTCGAGGACCGGCGGCGTTCCGGCGCCCGGATCGGGATTCGCGGGCCAGGAAGTTTTTTGTGGCGGGTGGCGGCGGTGTCGGCGGAGGAAGGTTTGGGGCCCTGGAGTGAGCCGCGGCGATTTCAGATCGCCTCGTTGGCCCTCGACGAGGAGGAAGACGACGAAATTCCTCCACCTTTGGAGCTGGAAGAGGCCAGCGCCTACGGTAGTATTGTGCTGGTGACGGGACGCACCGAGCCCGGAGCGCTGGTCGAGGTCGATGGAGAACCGATCCTGGTCGCCGCCGACGGCTCCTTCACCAAGACCATTCAACTCGCCAATGAAGGTTGGAGCTTTATTCAGGTCCGGGCGCGCGACGCCTGGGGCAACGAAACCGCCAAACGCAAACAGGTCTTCATCGACCCTGTCTGAAGGGTTCCGCACCGGCCGTCCATCGCGGCCGTTTCGCTCCGCTCGCGCCGGACGGTCATAAGGGAAACATCTCATGTCGCTCGCCTCTTTTCTGCGCTACTTCTCGAAGGATCTCGCCATCGATCTGGGCACCGCCAACACCCTGGTGTTCGCCCGCAATCAGGGCATCGTCGTGCGCGAGCCTTCGGTGGTCGTGATCAACAAGCTCACCAACCGCATCGAGGCGGTAGGCGCCGAGGCGAAGCAGATGCTGGGCCGCACGCCCGGTAATATCGAGTCCATTCGCCCGATGAAGGACGGCGTGATCGCCGATTTCGAGGTCACCGAGCGAATGCTCGAGTACTTCATCAAGAAGGCCCACGGCCGCAAGATGTACGTCCATCCGCGGATCGTCATCGGTGTGCCGTCGGAGATCACCCAGGTGGAGAAGCGGGCGGTCAAGGACTCGGCGATGCGCGCCGGCGCTTCGGAGGTGTTCCTGGTGGAGCAGGCGATGATGGCGGCGATCGGCGCCGGCCTGCCGATCACCGAGCCCTCCGGCAACATGATCGTCGACATCGGTGGCGGCACCACCGACGTGGCGGTGATCTCGCTGGCCGGCACCGTCTACAGCCGCTCGGTGCGCATCGCCGGCAACGAGATGGACGAGGCGGTGATCCAGCACCTCAAACGCAAGTACAACCTGCTGATCGGCGAACGCACGGCGGAGCAGATCAAGTGGGAGTTGGGTTCCGCCTATCCTCTGAAAGACGAGATCCGCCTGGATATCAAGGGCCGCGATCTAGTGGAGGGGGTGCCCAAGACTTTGTCGATCAGCGACGAGGAGATCCGCGAAGCCTTGGCGGAGCCGGTGGCCACCATCGTCGACGCCGTGCGCATGGCCCTCGAACGCACCCCGCCGGAACTCTCCGCCGACATCATGGACAAGGGCATCGTGCTGTCCGGCGGCGGTGCGCTGCTGCGCAATCTCGATCAGCGGCTGCGCGAGGAGACCGGCCTGCCGGTGGTGTTGGCGGAGGATCCTCTCGCTTCGGTGGTGCTCGGCACCGGCCGCTTGCTGTCGGACTTCGACCTCCTGCGCAAGGTCTCGATTCGGTGACCCGCGCGGTCCCTCGGACGCTCCTCCGTTCTTCCGACAGGGCCTGAGCCCGCGCCGTGGACGAGCGTCGCACCGCCTGGCTGCTGGCCTTCATCCTGGGGGGGCAGCTCCTGATGATGGCGATCCAGGCGCCCACCTCCGGCCGCGGCGACAATTTCTTCGAAGGCCTGGTGCTTCAGATCGTCGCGCCGGTGCCGCGGGCGGTGTCGGCGGTGAGCGCCCGGGCAGCGCGCTTCATAGAAGCACTGCGCCGCCAATCGGAGATCATCTCCCGCAATCGCGAGCTACGCCGGCGCATCGAGGAACTGGAGATCGAGCGCATGACCCTGCGTGCCGCCGAGCGGCGTATCCAGCGGCTGGAGGAAGCGGGCACCTACACGCCGCCGCCGGACTTCGATCTGTCCGCCGCGGACGTGGTGTTTCTGGACACCTTCTCCGGCCTCAACAGCCTGCTCATCTACATCGGCCAGGCGTCGGTGGTGGTCAATCAGCCGGTGCTGACCCGCGACGGCCTGCTCGGCCGGGTGGTGCAGGTGGCCGGCCCCTACGCCAAAGTCCAGATGATCGACGACCAGACGGCGGCGGTCGGCGCGGTGGTTGAACGCACCCGCCGCCAGGGCGTGGTGCGGAGCGGCGCCGACAGTCTGGAACTCGATTTCGTGCCCCTCCAGGCAGACGTGTTGGCCGGCGACCGGGTGCTGACCTCCGGCTTCGACGGGGTGTATCCGCGGGGGATCCCCATCGGCGTGGTTTCCGAGGTGGCGAAGGGAGACGATCTCTTCTACCGCATCGCCGTGGAGTGGGCGGTGGACACGGACCGTTTGGACCACGTCTACCTGCTGGGGCCCAAACGGCTGCCGACAGTCCTGATGGACGACTCCGGGTCGGAAACCCAGGACGCTCTGGCGGTGCCCGCGCCATGACCGCCAGCCGCTACTTCGTCGGCCTGGCGCTGGCGGTGTTGGCCCACGCGGTGGCCGCCCGCTGGGCGCCGGGGTTGATCTCCTACCTGGACTTTTTTGTCGTGCTGACGGTGCTCACCGCCTTGAGCGGTGACCCCCTGCAAGGCCTGCTGGGCGGATTCCTGGTCGGCAACGTACAAGATTCGATGACCGTGGGTCTCTTCGGCCTCTATGGGTTCGCCAACACGCTCGTCGGCTATGTCACCGCCAAGATCGTGCAGCGCATCGTCATCGAGCGGGCGATGGGGGTGTTCCCGATGGTCGCCGGGGCGGTGCTGGCGCAGCAGCTCATCGTGCTCGCCCTGACCTCGATCCTGCTGCCGTCGCCGCCTTTGCCGAACCCCATCCACCTGGTGCTGCGGGCCGTCGCTTGCGGGGTCTTGGGCTCCGTGCTCTTCGCCCTTGGCGGTTGGTGGCGGGGCCGTTCCGCGCGCCGTCGGCGCAGCCGTATGGACCGAGTTCACCTGGGGTAAGGCGATGGAGAAGGATCGATGAAAGCGGTTCGCGAATATCGCGACATTCTGCTCACTCGGGTGCGGTTGTTGACCGCCCTGGTGGTGACGCTGATGGTGCTGATCGGCATCAGCTACTGGTACCACCAGCTCGTCCGCGGCGGCCACTACGCCGATCTGGCGGAGAACAACCGCCTGCGCAAGACCTCTCTGCGGGCACCGCGCGGGCTGATCTTCGACCGCAATGACCGGGTGCTGGTGGAGAACGTGCCGAGCTACGATCTGCTCCTCGACCGCAGCCGCGCGGACGATCCGGCGGCGAGCCTGGCCTATGCCGCAGCGACCCTCGGCCGGCCCCTCGAGCGGCTGCAGGCGGAACTCGCCAAGGGTCGCGACCGGCCGGATTTCGTACCGGTGACCATCGCCCAGAATCTCACCCTTGCCCAGGTCGCCCAGATCAGCGTCACCGGCCGCGAGCATCCGGAGTTGGAAATCCGGGCGCAGCCCTTGCGGCTCTACCGCCACGGCCCACAGACGGCGCACGCTCTGGGCTACATCGGCCAGGTCTCGCCGCGCGATCTGGCCGTGGATCCGAGCTATCGCCCCGGCGAGCGCAAGGGCAAGGAGGGGATTGAGCAAACCTACGACCGCCAACTGCGCGGCGGTGCCGGCGAGCAGGTGGTGGTGGTGGACAGCCGCGGCAAGACCCTCCAGGAGCAAAACCGCGTGCCGGCGGATCCCGGGAGCAACCTTCAGCTCACCTTGGACCTCGGTCTACAGCAAGCGGCCGAGGAGTTGATGCGAGAGCGCACCGGCGCGGTGGTGGCCCTCGATCCGCGCAGCGGCGCGATTCTGGCAATGGTGTCGTCGCCGTCCTTCGATCCGAATCTCTTCGCCCGCGGCCTGGAGCCGGAACAGTGGCAGGAATTGCTCGACCATCCGGACGATCCGCTGCAAAACCGGGTGATCCGCAACGCCCACTCACCCGGTTCGGTGTTCAAGATCGTAATGGCCGCGGCGGGCCTTGCCGAAGCGGTGATCAACGAGCAGGAGCGGGTGTACTGCCGGGGATCGGCCACCATCTACAACCACCGCTTCCGCTGCGACAAGCTGAGCGGCCACGGCTGGATCAATTTGCGCCAGGCCCTGGAGCGGTCCTGCAACGTGTACTTCTACCACCTCGGCCAAACTTTGGGCATCGAGACCATTGCCCGCTACGCTCGGGCCTTCGGCTTGGGGAAAGCCACCGGCGTCGATCTGGCCGGCGAGAATTCCGGACTGGTGCCGGATGCGGCCTGGAGCGAGCGGGTGCGGGACACGCCGTGGTTTGCCGGTGAGACGATCTCCGTCGCCATCGGCCAGGGGCCACTGCTGGTCACGCCGATCCAGGTTGCCCGTATGACCGCCGCGGTGGCGAACGGCGGCACCCTGGTGCGGCCGCATCTGGTCCAGGGTCAGGCCGCACAGTCCCCGCCGCCGCGTTTGCCGGTGCCCCCCGACCTGCTCCGGCCGGTGCGCGAGGGCCTGTCGGCGGTGGTCAATGAGGTGACCGGCACCGCCCACCGGGTGGCCTACCTCGAAGGCCTGGAGATCGCCGGCAAGACCGGTACCGTGCAGGTGGTGGCGCGGGCGCGGGTCGAGGGGGAGTTGACCGGCAACTTCCGCAACCACGGCTGGTTTACTTCTTTCGCACCGGCGGACGACCCGCAGTTGGTGGTGGTGGTGTTCGCGGAGCACGGCGAGAGCGGCTCCGGCGGTGCCGCTCCCATCGCCCGAGCCCTCTATGAAGAGTACTTCCAGAGCGAAACCGATCCAGCGCCCGCGATCTGAGGACCGTGGCTCCTTTGCCGGGCCGTCGCGTTTCGACGCCGGTCTCTTGGTGGCGACCCTCGCCCTGGCGGTGATCGGCCTGGCGACGGTGCACAGCGCCAGCGCCGAACTGGCGACCGACTACCTTCCCCGGCAGGCGCTGTGGGTGGGGCTGGGGCTGTTGTTGATGGCGGTCACCCTCGCCCTCGATTACCACGACCTGGTGGACATGTCGGTGTTCTTCTACCTGGCCGGGCTGGCCCTGCTGGTGATCGTGCTGTTCTTCGGCGAGGGTCCCGGCGGCACCCGCAGTTGGCTCACCTTGGGGGGCTTCCGGGTGGGGCAGCCGGCGGAGTTCGCCAAGTTGACCACGGCGCTCTTCCTGGCGCGTTTCTTGACCTCCGTCGACGAGGAGCACCTGACCCTGAAACAGATCGCCGTGGCGGGATTGATCGTCGGGGCGCCGATGGCGTTGATCTCGCTGCAGCCGGATCTGGGGAGCGCGGCGATGTTCGTGCCGCTGGCCGCCGGCATGCTGCTGATCGCCGGCATCCGGCTGCGCTACCTGGTGGTGGCCGGGCTGATCGTTCTCGCTCTGGGCACCGCCACCTGGCACTTCAGCATGCAGGACTACCAGCGCCAGCGGGTGATCACCTTCCTGGCGCCGCAGAGCGATCCGCTGGGCGCCGGCTACCAGGTGCAGCAGTCGAAGATCGCCGTCGGCTCCGGCGAGCTGACCGGCAAGGGATACATGCAGGGCACCCAGAGCCAACTCCGCTTTCTGCCCGCCCGCCACACGGATTTCGTCTTCGCCGTGCTGGCCGAGGAGTGGGGTTTCGTCGGCGTGCTGGTCGTTCTAGGGCTGTATCTGCTCTATCTGCTCAGCGCCTTGCGGGTGGCGCTTCGCGCGCGCGACCGCGGGGGCATCTTGCTGGTGGTGGGGTTGGTCTCCCTTTCGGGTTTCCACGTGGCTTACAACACGGCCATGGTGGTGGGACTACTGCCGATCACCGGCATTCCTCTGCCTTTCCTTTCTTATGGCGGCTCGTTCACCTTGGTGAACTTCATCGCCACTGGCCTGATCCTGGGCATTGATTTGCGGCGCTATGTGAACCGCTGAGAACCACCTACTTCACGAAGCGGGAGGAGGGCACCACGCGATACCCGCGGTGCTCGAAAATGGTGTCGAGAAAGGTCTTGTGGCCGAAGCCGACGATCACCAGGATGCGCTTCGAGCCCAATCGACGAGCATCCTCTTCGATGAAGTCGACCATCCTTTCATTGCGCTGCTCATAGTTGATCACCACTTTCCGCCCGAGGTTGGCGATGGGAAGGTTCCACAGGTAGTCGTAGTACGAGGCTCGGTTCGCATCGTTGGCTTCGGTGGTCTGCATGAACCCCAGCGTCGCCGTTTCGAAATCCGCCGCCCGGTCGCCGAAGAGCTGTTTCATCTCGCGACGGAAGTTCGCTAGCCGGGGGAGCTGCTGCAAGCGCTGGTCGCCGCCGTAGCGGTCGATCCAGGCGTCGGTGTCGCTGTTGAGCAGAGAATCGAAGCGCGCCTCCTCTTCTTCCCAGGAGGGATCACTGGGCGACAGATTCAGAACCTGTTCAAGGGCGATTTCACGAGCGCGGCGCATCATCTCGGAGTAGGTCTTGCCCCAGTCCGCATCGATGCCCTGGTAGTCAAAGGGGGTGACCTCTTCCAGGCCCCATCGCTCGGCGAGGTGGAAGCCGAAGACTTCGAGTTCGTGGCCGGCGAAGTTTCCGTGGGTGAGGCGGCCCAACTCTTCGACGTCGGCACCGAAGCGACCTGCGCGCCACCACTGGTAGGCGGCGTTCGCCGGGTCGCCGGCCAGGAACGTCAGTTTGCCGAGGTGGAGGCGGGCCGCTGTTGTGTTCTTCGGTCCGGTGGAGAGCAGTTCGCGGATCGACCGCAGTTGGTCCTCCAGGGTCTCCAGGTCGATCCCCCAGAGGCGGGCCAGGGTTTCGGGGTCACCGAGAGGCCTGTAGTTGTGAGTCGTAGCGGGGTCGATCGAGGGATGAAGCCACTCCACCACCACCTGATCGGCCTCGAATTCGGCCAGCGCTTCGCGGGCATCGTCGATCGCCTTCGACGGCAACTCGAGGCCTCCCTGCAATAGATGGTTCACGCCCAACACCGTCACTTCGATTTCCGCTGGATCGAAAGGCGCTGCGGGCAGAGCGGAGGCGATCAATAGGCCGAGGAGCAAAATGTAGGAGCGAACCGTGGGCATCTGAATCTCCGGATGCGGCAGTGAGGAGCCGATACAACGTACGTAGCGGCACTCAGTATGACTTGGAGGCGGGCAAGCCAGGCAGCCTGCACCAGGTGTCGAGTCTGGTCCAGTTTTGTTCGAATGAAAACCAAGGTCTGGGGTTGAGGGACCCGGCGGATACAATCCTCGTTGGTAGGCGGACAACGAGCGGGCCGCCGGACTCCCAAAGGGAAGAAAGGAAGCGGTTTGGTCCACAAAATGCTCGTCGAGAGCGATCCTCACCAAACGCGGATCGCGGTGCTCGAGGACGATCGCCTGACGGAAATCTTCGTTGAGCGCAAGCGTCACCTCGGGCTGGTGGGGAATGTCTACAAGGGGCGCGTCACCCGAGTGCTGCCGGGAATGCAGGCGGCCTTCGTGGACATGGGGCTGGAGCGCGACGCCTTTCTCTATGTCAGCGATGTGGTGGACAACGTCGAGGCGGTGGAGGATCTCGACCTGGCGCGGCAGGCCGTATCGGATCTCTCGTCGACGGAGCAGGCGTCGATCGACGAGTTGCTGCGGGCCGGCCAGGAGATCATCGTGCAGGTGGTAAAGGATCCGCTCCCCAACAAGGGCGCGCGGGTGAGCACCCACGTCACCCTGCCCGGCCGCTACCTGGTGCTCTTGCCGACGGTGCGGCATTTCGGCGTTTCCCGCCGGATCGAGGGCGAGGACGAGCGTACCCGCTTGCTGGAACTGCTGGAGGGCTTGCCGCCGGCGAGCGGCGGCCTGATCGTGCGCACCGTCGGGGAAGGCAAGGGTGGAGAGGAGTTCGAGGCCGACATCGAGTACCTGAACGGCCTGTGGAGCCGGGTGCGTGAGCGGGCGACGAAGGTCTCGGCGCCCACTCTGCTACACCGCGATCACGACCTCGCCCTGCGGGTGGTGCGCGACGTGGTGAGCCGGGACTTCAGCGTGTTGTGGGTGGACGGCGAGGAGACCTACGAGCGCATCGTCGAGTTCTTGGACGAGGTGCAGCCCGCCCTGGTTAGCAGGGTCAAACTCTATCGGCAGGACGAGTCGCTGTTTGACCGCTTCGACATCGAAAGCCAGATCGAGGCGGCCTTGAAGAGCAAGGTGTGGTTGAAGAGCGGCGGCTACATCGTGATCAATCCCACCGAGGCGCTGGTGGCGATCGACGTCAACACCGGCCGTTTTGTCGGCCAGCGCAATCTGGAAGACACGGTTCTCAAGACCAACCTCGAAGCGGTCAAGGAGATCGTGCGGCAGATCCGGTTGCGCGACCTCGGCGGCATTCTGGTGATCGACCTGATCGACATGATCGAACAGGAGCACCGCGACCAGGTGTTCGCCCTGCTCGAAGAGGAACTGCACAAGGACCGCGCCAAGACCAAGGTGCTGTCGATCTCCGAGTTCGGGTTGGTGGAGATCACCCGCAAGCGCAGCCGTTCCAATCTCGAGCGCCTGCTGACCCAGCCCTGCCCGCACTGCTCCGGCTCCGGCCGCATCCAGTCCCTGGCGACCATCTGCTTGAAGATCCGCGGCGAAATACTGCGAACCATCGGCGCCGGCACCGGTTCGGAGCTGCTGTTGCGGGTGCATCCGGAGGTCGCGGGAGCGCTGCAGGGGGAGGAGCGGGCGATCCTGTCCGAGATCGAGCGCACCGTCGGCGGCCAGATCCTGCTGCAGAGCGATCCGGAACTGCATCAGGAAAACTTCAACCTGACGGAGGTCTAGCCTGCCTTTCTCACCAGCAACCTACTGCGAGGCCATATGCCACTGAATCTGCTGCGTTATCCGCGGAACCTGCTCTTCAACGTACTGCGAGTACGCCTTCATCGCAGAACCCGCGGATGCCTTGCAGCTTCAACGACCTACGGCCTCTCGCTACGGTCGCTGGCGCGAAAGGCAGGCTAGGTGGCCGTGTCCGAGCCGGAGGTTGCCGTGGAGAAGGACACCGGCCAGCCCTCGACGTTGGAGGCGGTGGAGCCCTTCGCCGTCGAGGTCTCCGAAGGCAACGCCTTTCGCGGGGAGATCCTGCCCTCCTGGCGGCCGGTGGACGACGGGGAACTGGCCCGCGCCCTCGGTGAGTTGATCGATCCGGCCGGCTCGGAGACCGTGCACTGGGGCCGCAACTACCTGTACCGGACGCTCTTCCCGAGCCCGGCTGTGACCGGAGGCGGCGAGGCGGTAGAAGTGGTCGTCAAGCAGTTCCGCAACGAGAGCCGGCGCCAGCGCGCCGAGCGGCGTTGGAAGGGCAGCAAGGCGGAGCGTAGCTGGCGGGCCGCCTGGGCCTTTCTCGAAGCGGGGGTGGCCACCCCGCAACCGGTTCTGCTGGCCGAGTCCGAGCGTCCGGACGGGCCGTCCTACTTCGTTTGCCGGCATCTGGCCGACACCGTCGAAGCGCGATACTTCTTCCGGGCTCTAAATGAGGGCACGGCGGCGGAAGGGTTCCCCTCCATCGATCCACAGCGCCTTTTGGCGGCCCTCGGCCGGACCCTGCGGCGGATGCACGATGCCGGCATCCGCCACCGGGACATGTCGAGCGGCAACGTGCTGATCGAAGAGAGGGACAATAAGAACCCCAGCGGCGAGGACCCGACCCTCTGGATCATCGATCTCAACCGCGCCCGCGTCGGAAAGCCGCCGGGCAAGGCGCAGAGGTCGCGCGATCTTTGCCGCCTGATGATCTTCCGGCCGCAGGATCAAGAGACCTTTCTCACCGGCTACTGGGGCCGCGAGCCTTCCGCCGCCGAACGCCGGCTCTACCTCACCTACCAGCGCGCCTTCCTGGCCAAGAATCGCACCAAGAATGCAGTGCGCCAGCGCACCCGAGGGATCGTCCAGTGGCTGCGCGATTTGGTGCTGCCGCGCAGCGCCCACGCCCACATTCCGGCTGCCGATCCGGCCGCTGAGACGCGCGAGAAGGTGGTTTGGGATCACCTCTCGGACCAGCCCCACCAGCACGCCGGCAAACTCGAAAAGCTCGGCGCGCGGCTGGGCGATTTTCCTCAACACGCGGCCGAGGCGCGCACCGCGGCGACGGTCCTGCCGGCGGCCCGCAAGCGCTACCGTGAGTTGGTCCGCGAGCTTTACCACCAGCCGGTGGAGTGGCCCGGCGCCGGCGTCTGCCTGCGACCCTGGCCGGCGGCGCCGGAAGCCCTGCTGGCGGCGGTACGGGATCTCGCAGTCCGCCGGGTGCTCCTTCGCCTCCATCCCTGGCAGGAAGACCACTCCGAGGAGCTGGCCCTGGCCCGCGCCCTCGCCGAGGAGGGCTACGACCTGACCTTCTCGCTACCGCAGAACCGCGAACTGGTGCGCGATCCGGAGCGCTGGCGCAACGCCATCGAAAGGATCGCCGAGCAGTTCGGTCCCTACGGTCGCTCCTTCCAGATCGGCCAGGCGATCAACCGCAGCAAGTGGGGGGTGTGGAACCTGCGCGAGTTCTACCGCCTGGCAGAGATCGCCGCCGCCATCCTGCGCCGCCGCCCGGGGGTGGAGGTGGTCGGCCCGGGAGTGATCGACTTTGAGATCCACGCCACCGCTGCCGCCCTCAATTGGCGGCACACGGACCTTGCCTTCGATGCCCTGGCGAGCCTGCTCTACGTGGACCGCCGCGGCGCGCCGGAGAATCGCCAGATAGGTTTCGACACGGCCGGCAAGGTCACCTTCCTGAAGGCCCTGGCGGAAACCGCCCGCAACTGCCGCGGCCGGTCCTGGGTGACGGAGGTCAACTGGCCGCTGTGGGAGGGGCCGCACTCGCCGGCCGGCCGCGGCGTGTCGGTCGACGAGGAAACCCAGGCCAACTTCCTCAGCCGCTACTTTCTCCTCGCCTTCGGCACCGGATGGGTGGAGCGCATCTACTGGTGGCAACTCATCGCCCGGGGCTACGGGCTGGTCTCTCCGGAGTCCGGCCGACTGCGGCGCCGGCCGAGCTTCGAGGCTCTCGCCTTCCTGGAGCGGCACTTGCGCGGGGGCCGCCTGCTAGGGCCCCTGCCGGCGGCGGATCCCGCCTGCCTGCTGCGCTACGAGAGCGGCTCTGGGACGAGCGGAATCATCGCCTGGTCGAAAGACGGCGAGAGCGAGGTGGCCTTGCCGGCGGCGGTGGTTTCGGCCATGGATCGTGGCGGAAAGCCCTTGCAACTCGGCAGAGGGAAGATCAGCCTGGGCCCGTCGCCGGTTTTTCTGGCAGTCGAAGAGTAGTCGAGCCGGCGGCGCCCATCTGCAGACCGGCCTAGGGCTCTTCGTTCAGGATGCCGCTCGACGACAAGCCGAGGGCGTCGTGGAGGGCCGACACGAACCAGGACTCCGGATCGTCAATGCGATCGAATTTGTACCAGGCGGCCGAAATCAGCTCGGTGAGGATGCGATCCGCGCGCTCCGGCGGGACTTGATGAGCCGAGAGAATCAGTTCGGCCAGGATGCCGAGTCGTTCGAGCAGCTCTTCACTGGGACCGCTCATTGCAGCAGCCTAGCATGAGCACTCCTGGGTCTTAGCGTTTATACATCTAAGCGCATCTACCCTTTACTCCCGGCGTGGCCGGCGGTGCTCCCCTTCCGCCGGCGGGAAGAATTGGAATGCGGAGCGAGTCACCGCGCGTTGGAAGTCTTCGTGATGCCGATATCGCCTACCTTCCGTGAGCACCGATCATGAATTCTCGTCCGTTTTGGTTCCGAGCCCTCAGTATTCTCGTCGTTTTTGGAGGGGTGTCCCTTTGGGTGGTGCAGGGGTTGGCTCAGGGAGTTCCCCCCAGTGCGGTGGAGGGTGTCCGCCGCACGCCCGTCGTCGAGGTGGTGGAGTCGGTCTCCCCGGCGGTGGTCAACATCTCCGCCGAGGCCATGGTGCGTCAGGTCGACCCGTTCTTCGGCCGCTACTTTTCTCGCGCCCGGCCCTCCCAGTCCCTCGGTTCCGGGCTGATCATCGAGTCGAACGGCATCGTGGTGACCAACGCCCACGTGGTGGACGGTGCTTCGCGCATCGTCGTCAATACCCTCGACGGTCGCGAGCTGGAGGCGGAGGTGCTGGGCTCCGACCGGGATTCGGATCTGGCGGTGCTCAAGGTGTCCGGCGGCGGCGATCTGCCGGCGGTCCCCCTCGGCACCAGCAACGATCTGCTGATCGGCGAAACGGTCGTCGCCATCGGCAACCCCTTTGGCCTGTCCCACACGGTGACCGCCGGCATGCTGTCGGCCGTCGGCCGGACCGTGGCGGCGGAGAGCGGCGAGGCCCTCTACACGGACTTCCTCCAGACCGACGCCTCCATCAACCCGGGCAACTCCGGCGGTCCGCTGGTCAACCTGGCCGGTTCGGTGATCGGGGTCAACACGGCAATCATCGAGCGCGCCAACGGCATCGGCTTCGCCATCCCTGCCGATCGGGTGCGCCGGGTAGTCGGCGATCTCTTGCGCTTCGGCGAGCTGCAGCCGCTGTGGACCGGCCTGCGGCTTCTCTCCATCGATCCGCTGATGGCGAAGAGCCGCGGCCTGGCGGCGGATCGCGGCGTGCTGGTGGCGAAGGTCTATCCCGGTTCCCCGGCGGCCGAGGCGGGCATCCAGCCGAATGACGTGATCGTCGCCGCCGGCCGGGTCGGCGCCGCGCCGCGGCCGGCCGACAGCCGCGAAGATCTCACCACCGCGCTCTACTCCGTGGCGGTCGGCGAACCGCTGGCCATGACCTTGAAACGCGGCGAGCGCACCGTCGAGGCTGAGCTGCGCGCCGAGCGCCCGCCGCGTGGCCTCGGCCTGCGGTTTCTCGAACGCGGCATTGGTCTGGCAGTGGACGACGGCGCTCGCCGCGGTCTGGTGATCACTCGGGTTCTGCCCAACACTCCCGCCGCCGAGCGCGGCCTGCGGCGCGGCGACCTCATCGTCGCCGCCAACGGCCAGGGCACCGGCCGCTCCGAGGAGCTGGGCCGCGAGGTGCTGCGCGGCATGGAGCGTGGCGGTTTGCTCCTCAGAGTGGTGCGTGGGCGGTATGCCTACAACCTCAGCTTTCCTCTGTAAGAATTCTCGGCGGGTAAAGATGCGCTACCGACTCTTCGAGTGCTTGACCTCGTAGGGTAGGGAGAGGTCTCCGGACAGCACCCCGTACACCTTGTAAACACCCAGCATCGGGGTGTCCGGCGACTGCGAAACCTCCATATAGGCGCTCACCGCGTCGAACCGAAAGTCAGTCCGGTTGCCCACCCGTTGCGCCGGCACGAGGATCCGCAGGGTGTTGCCCCGCAGGACCGCAGAAAAGCCCGGTGAGTCGAGGTAGAGGGGCATACCGGGATGGGTCGGCGGCAGGCGCTCGGCGATCTCTGCCGCCGGGAACTGCTGTACCGCCAGGCCGCCCGGTACCCGATTGTCGGCACCGAGGAGCACCCAGTGGGTGTGGAAGACGATGCCGTCGTCGCCGTAGTCGCGGTTGCCGTTTTCGTCCCACAGGGGCGTGTCGTCAAAGTCCGGATGAGAGGTCAGAGCCAAGGCGACGGTGCCCTCGGCGCCGGAGAAGCCGACGTCGGCAGGGGCCAGGGTAGTGGGAAAGACGAAGCCCAAAACCGGCGCGCCGTCGAGCTGTCCCCGCGCTTCGGGAACGGTGGCGCCGGCCTTGCCGCGTACTTTCTGCTCGAACACCAGCAGGTCGAGATCGGCGAGATAGCGTACCGAGGCGGCGGTGATCTCGAGATTCGGTCCGGCGGCCGGCGGTGTGCTCTTGGAGGCGATGGGCAGCGTCTGCGCACTCTCGCCACCGGCTGAGACGGGTGCTGAGGCCGCCAGCAACATCGCCAGGCTGGCGCGAAGGATGCGCGATGGGAGAGCGGCTAAACGGGTGAAGGGGATCAACATGGATGGCTCCTTTTTGTTATGAGTCCTAATTGTTGTGAGCATGCCTCGGACATTGAAAGAAGGAAGCAGTGCTCAGGCGTCGGGTTGGGACGAGTTCACCGCCAGGCTCTGCCAGGCCGCGGATTGGTCGGTCGGAGCGGCGGGTTGGTGATCGGAACAGTCGAAGCGCAGGTCACCGTCGCCAAAGGGGGCGTCCACAAAGGCGCAGTGGTGCGGGCGCCGAGGATCCCCATGGGCGTGGGGCCGAAAGTAGGTGCAGGTCGAGCACATGCGCGCCAGCGGGATCGCGCCGCGCTGCTGTAGCAGGCGGACCGACCGCTGAAGGGTGCTCATCAGCACCCGCTGCTCGGTGGGGGTGAGTTCCGCCAGCACCTCGGCCAGGAACTCGGGCCAGTCTTCGACGCGTTCGGCTTCGGCGCGACCTTCGGCGGTCAGCGAGAGGGCGAGGATTCGCCCGTCGTCGGGCCGCCTTCCCTTGTGGAGCAACCCCTTGTCGACCAACGAGCCCACCGCCTCCGAGGCGGTCGGCGGCCTCACTCCCAGGCCCTCCGCGATCTCCGCCAGGGAGGCCTCTGGATCGCGCCGCAGGTGGAGCAGAACCTGGCCTTGGGTGGGCGTGAGATCGGCCGCGTAGCCCTCCCGCCAGGCCCGATGGCGCAGGGCCGTGGCGATCTTCGCCAGCCCCACCGCCAGCCGTCGGTCGAGATGCTCACCGGGCGGATCGAAGGGCGTGGTCGTGGCTTGCCGGCCCGAGGGACTTTTCATTAGGACTACTAACTTATTTGCCGAAGCCGGTCAGGTCAAGTCGATGGCGTCGGTGCGCGTCCGCGAAACGTGGTTCTGCAGGGTGAGGATCTTTCCGATATTGCCAAACCGATCGAAGGTGTAGTCCTGATAGGCGCCGGTGCAACACCCACCCAGAGCACTGCCAGCACCGACGGTCATGGGCAGCAACCTCCCAAGAAACTGTCATGAACCCTCAGGAGAAAACCCACTGTCAAACCGTCCGGAGGGCACCTCCCATGGGGTATCCAGAAGAAAAGGGCTCCGATAAGGTCTCGAATGGATGTCCACCGGCGCGGAGGTCCATGGGGTGTCAGAGAAATTGGGAGGTTCATGGGGTATCAAACCGCGCTCTCGACGGGTCATCATCTCCACCTGGTCTACGGGAAGGCCAACGGACAACTAGTGGAGTACTGTGCGAGCATGACGAAGCCAAGTTCAAGGGACCGCAACGGCAGTTGCTAGGAGGGACAGAACATGTCGAAGAAGAGAATTTGGGCGGCACTCGTCGTCGCGCTCGCAGTGGTCGGTGCCGAAGCTCGAGCAGGACAGCCAGAACGCTTGGTGGGCGCGGGGGATTGGAGTCTTTCGGGGGCAGATTGGTCCGATGAAGGTCCGGCGGTGGCGGCTTGGATGGATGTCGATGGGAAGGTCTCGAAGGTGGAGCTGCGCCGGGACGGCGCGGTGGTGAGGGAATGGACGTTTCCTCAGGCCTTGGTTCAGGGTGTTTCGTGGATCGTTCCGGGCCGCCGGTTGCGGGTGAGCCTCAACGAGATTCCGGAGAAGCCGAAGGATGCTCACGACGTGCAGAGTGATACGAGAATCTTCGAAGTGAGCGAGGATGGTGGTCTGGAGGAGGTTTTTCGAGCGAGCGAGGTGGAGGGGGAGTGGGAGGGGGTGAATTTGATGAAGGACGGTAGGTGGTGGATCGGGTTTCGGCTCCCTCCGGAGGATGACTTCGGGATTTTTGAGGTAGGTCGCGTCGGGAAAACACAGGGCGAATGGAGTTGGAGCTTCGGAGGTCTTCGAGGGGAGTTCGATCCCCTGGGTGGCTCGAACTGGGCTCAGGTGCGCGAGGCGGCCGGGAAACTCTTCGTATGGCTGCTTTGGAACGGCAAGCTCTCGGTGGTGCAGCCAGAAGGCAAACAGGGAGCGAAGGTGACGGAGCTGAAGCTGCCCTACGACTGTGTGGAAGTACAGACGTTCCAGGTCGTCGAGGGTGGCTTCTGGGTGCTTTGCCGGCGTGAGGAGATGTTTGGTTCAGGACCGATTGTTCTGGCAGCGTGGTACCCAATGCCTGGAGGGGAGGCGACCCTTGCGCCGGAGATCGTTGACGCGTTTCTCAAGCCCTGGTTTCTCGATGATGGCCGGGTGGTGGATCTTCTGCAGCGAGATGGCTACGCGGTAGTGCATGCGCCGCGCCGGGACGAAAAGGGTGAGGCCGAGATCATCGGAAGGTTTGAGTTGCCGACAGGCCCGGCAGGCTCGAGGTGGTTGCCGAGTGGCGATGTCCTCTTGGTGTCCGAAGGGTGGAGCCAGAGGTTCAGGGTCGAACCCGTCAAGAGTCGTTTCGAGGACAGCAGCCCGTAGCGCAGCTGACGTGAGCCCCAGAAACTGGACGCGGCATAATGAGAAAACTCCCACAATCATGGAAGGGAGAAACTCGATGCGAAAGTCACGGTTTTCCGAGGAGCAGATCATCAGCATTCTTCGGCAGGCAGAGGCTGGGATCCAGGTGTCCGAATTGTTGCGCAAGCACGGCATCAGTCAGCAGACCTTCTACCGATGGCGCAAGAAATACGGCGGTCTGGAGGCGGGTGAGCTGCTTCGCCTCAGTACGGCCTGCCTGACTCGGCTTCAGTTGCCGAAATACACGCGAGCCAACGAGCGTTGGAGTCTCGATTTCATGGCGGACAGCCTGCACGATGGTCGTCGGTTTCGTGTGCTGACGGTCATCGACCAATACACCAGGGAGTGTGTTGCGCTCCACGCCGCGCCGTCGATTCCTGCGGCCCAGGTCACGAAGATCCTGGATGCAGCGATCCGCGAGCGGGAGACACCTGAATCCCTGACGGTCGACCATGGCACGGAGTTCACCAGCCGCCATTTCGATGCTTGGGCCTGGAGCCAAGGCCTGACGCTGGACTTCATCCGACCTGGCCGCCCCGTGGAGAACGCCTACATCGAGAGCTTCAACGGCAAGCTCCGGGATGAGTGCCTGAACCAGTGTTGGTTCATCGACCTAGAAGACGCGCGTCGGGCCTTGAAGGCCTGGCGACACGAGTACAATGAGAGTCGGCCTCACGCTTCGCTTCAGGGAAGGGCTCCGGCGCAATACGCTGCGCAGCTGCTCACTTGGGCGGGTCACTGAGGACGAAAGACCGAGAATTTTCTCAGAACTCATTGTCCAAACAATGGGGTCGGGTCATACGGCCAAGTCTCTCGCCTGAAGACTGGACCGAATTGCGGGGAGCACCTCAGATTTCCTCTACTTGGCAGACGGGTAGCTGATTCCAATACCCAGGTTGTTCTGTGCATTGACCACGGCCATTCCCCCATCGACCGGCGTTATATCTGCAACAAATCCACCGACAGCCTGGCCCGTTGCGTTTCCGGTTGTCAGCAGCTCACTGTACTGATAGTCGGTCCCGTACCGACCAGGCGCGCAGTCAGCCTGTTCAGTTTGATTCCGGATAGTCGCCATTCCGGGTGTGTTGGCGAGATCTTGGATCATCTCAGGAGTCGCAATACCCTGCGGAGGTGTAGCTCTCAACAGCCAGCCCAGAACAGCCAAGACGCTGTCGGCAGCACCGCTGTCAGGTCTTGAACTCTCTATGGATTCATCAGTTACTTCAGTCTCCTCACCGCAAACGATATCCCCCGTTTCTTCGGTGATGACGGAACGAGCTACTACCCCTTAACCAAACTGTCCATCGATCCGTGCAAGCTTACGCGGCTTAGGCGAGCCCGCAGGAATGCGACTGTCAGGGCAATACTAGAACGGTGCAGGCCGGAGCAGCTCCATTACGAGACCGCATAAACGTCATAGATATCGAAATCGAGAGCAACTCTCAGCTGTCCTAACCGCTCAAGAACTTCTGAGTTCAGAGCAAATCCGAAGTTACCGTCGGAACCGAAAACGCCAATAAAGACATCCGTTCGCAAGCCCATTCCCCGCAGCTGCCGCAGCGCTTCCTCCTTGGCCTCTAGAGCATCTATCAAGGCACGGAGATGATCGGCCAAGGGGGCAGTCTTGGCAGTATCCGGACACCACGACCAAAGACCTTCGGAGTACGCTGAGTAGCGCTCAGCAGTCCTTCCGATGCGAACGTCGCCGCGCTTGTGAGACATAGTTGGCTCGAGACCAAGGAGGTGTGATATTTCTCTGGGTTCAATGTCGTGTCCCATAATTCTGAAGCTGACTTTGATCTCAATAGCCATTTTTTCCTTTTTCGTATCGGATCTATCTATAAGCATATTTTGATTTGCCGAAATCACGGAGGCTCTGTGTACTTCAGAGGATTGCCCATTACCTAGCCGTAGCGGTTCCAACTCTTCGGATTCCGGGGATTTCGGTCCATAGGGTCCACACTCAATAACCGCCCCGTCATGGGTTTGCAATACCGGGCGTGCATGTAGTCGAGGTCATCCAACTGCCCCGGTCCATGCAGGTCCCGCTCATGCCCAGTAAACCGCATGCGCTCGTCGGAGGGTTGCACCCAGCCGACCTGCTCGCCAAAAGGGTTAGTAGGCGGCGCCGTCGGCTCGTCGTCCGTGATGAAGTAGTTCATTCTCTGCGCTTGTCTCCAAGTCCCTACGTTCCTTCGCAGACTCAACTTGTACCCCGACCCGTGGTGCAAGTTGTTGACGGCAATGCATGCATGTGGAAGAGTGAGGCTATCCGCTCCCATCAAGGTTACCTGAGAATGCCACATCTTCCAAAACAGGTCTCCATTCGTCTGTATCGAGGTCTGCCCGTAAAGTGGACTCAAACTCCTCGAATGACAATTGGCCTGGTTTCAGAGTGTGCTCATTCATCATTGAGAGACGCCTAGCTTCTCTTTGGACAATCTTGGAGAACGCCCACAGCGCCGCATCAAAAGGCTCGTCCTCATAGTATTGAAAATTCAGTTCACCCATCAACCTAGCAAGTGCCGGGAAGAAGACCCCTTCGCCGGTTGTCCGGTAGGCGCCGGCAAGATCTACAGTTTCGGGCCACAATTCCAAGACTCGCGCATGTAATTTTCTAGTCGTTTGTTTCTTCTGAATCATCAAAACTCCTGCTTGATCGTGCCGTCATTCCAGACAACCCTTGAGGTGCTGACCTGCTGACCATTTTGGTAGCACGAGTTCTGTAAGTCCCGAGCGTACTCGTTTGGCGGTTCGCCGTCGAGCGAGCTTTGGGGCCGTACCTGGTTGTAGTCCCGACGCCAGGCCTCGATCAGACGGCGAGCATCCGCCAAGCTCAGGAACCAGTGGGTGTTGAGGCACTCGTCTCGGAACT